>DAHVAB010000234.1 GCA_027314825.1 Solirubrobacterales bacterium | reverse complement strand
CGGCGCCAGGTTGCGTCCGTCGGTGATGGCCAGCACCAGGATGAGAAGGAAGGCGGTGCCCACGATCTGGTCCACCAGGGGCCCCACGACGCTGCCGTGGAAGTAGGGGGCCGGGAAGGTCGCGAAGACGAGCTTGCTGCCGGCTGGTGTGGAGGAGCCGGCGAAGGCGCCGGTGAGCACCAGTGCCGCGCCCAGTGGCAGCAGCGGGCTCAGAGAGGCCAGCGCGGCGAACACGGCGACGCCGACCCCGCCATAGACGATCACCCGCCGCGCGCCGAGCGTGTCGACGATGTGCCCGGAGGGAATCGAGCCCAGGATGCGGCCGATGTTCAGCAGCGAGACGACGACGCCGACCCCGGCGGCGGAGAGCCCGAGCCCCTGCTTGATGAACGGGGCGAGGATCGGCACGCCCAGCTCGACGAAGGAGATCGCCACCTGCGCGAGCACCGCGCCCGCCAGCAGCCGGTAGGCCAGCCGATCCGGGCGCATCTCGCCTGAGATGGCGCCCGCCGCAGCCGGCGGGGATGGGGTGGTCTGGGTCAAGTGAACGGTGGCCGCGCGCGGGGCGGCGATGCGTCGACGCAATGCGCCAGCTTGCTAATGTTTGATATACTAACTGTTGCGCTTTCGGACGATATGAGCCGGGGCGCGTGGCTTCGGTGGACTCGGGAAAGCGAGGGAATGTGGCGGATCGCATCGACGTGAACGGCGCGCAGCTGTGGTACGAGGTCACCGGGCAGGGCGAGCCGGTCCTGCAGATAGGCGGCGCTGGGTTCGCCCACTTCAACTTCGCCCCGGCCACGCCGATCCTCAGCCGCGACTTCCAGTGCATCGACTACGACCAGCGCGGCTACGGGCAGTCCGAGAAGCCCGAGCAGCGCTACGACATCGAGGGCTGGGCCGACGACGCGGCCGGCCTGCTCGACGCCCTCGGGGTGGACAAGGCGCACATCCACGGCACCTCGATGGGCGGGATGGTCGCGATCGCGCTGGCCGGCAAGCATCCGGAGCGCTGCCAGTCGGTGGTGATCAACTGCGCCGCCGCGAAGCTCGGCCTCTCCGGCCAGCTCGTGTTCAAAAACTGGATCGACATCATCAAGTTCGATGGCGTCGGTTCGCGCACGCTGGCCGAGCTGATCTCCTGGCAGTGTCTCTCGCGCGCGTACATGGAGACGGATGCCGGCAGGGAAGGCATCGACGTCATCCAGCAGATCCTGCGCGACGCCAACGAGCCGCACGTGATGATCGCGGCCTGCGAGGCGATGATCGAGATGGACCTGCGCGACTGGGTGGGCAAGATCACCTCGCCGGCGCTCGTGCTCGGCGGCGACGAGGATCTGATGACACCATGGGATCAGGGCCCGGCCGGCGCCGGGCAGCAGTGGATCGCCGATCACCTGCCCAACGGCGAGACCCACGTCATCAAAGGCTCGAACCATTCGACGGTCTTCGACAACACCGATGAGCACTGCCGGACAGTCGCGGACTTCTTCTCCCGTCACCCGATCGGCGCGCCCTCCGCGCTGAGCCCGACGGTATAGCGGGCGGCGGCGGGCCGGCGCGGCCACGATGGTCTCGGCGCTGCGATCCCCGGACGCCGGTCGGTGGGTTTCGGCGTCGGCCCTCTGCGGCGGTGTCCATCCATCCGTCAAGCCAGCGAATCTGGGAGGTGCCCTGTGGCAGGTGAGATGAGTGAGACCGGCGGCGCGCCGGCGGACGGCGCCAGCGCGCTGCGGGACGGGCCGCTCAGCGGCCTGCGGCTGGTTGAGTTCGGCCAGCTGCTGGCTGGGCCGTGGGTCGGTACGCTGCTGGGCGACTTCGGCTGCGAGGTGGTCAAGGTCGAGGCGCCGCCGGCCGGCGACCCGATGCGAGACTGGGGGCGCCTGCGCCACAACGGCCACTCGCTGTGGTGGTCGATCCTCTCACGCAACAAGCGCTCGGTGACCCTGAACCTGCGCACCGAGCGCGGACAGGAGCTGGCCGGCAGGCTGTGCGAGACGGCCGACATCGTGCTGGAGAACTTCCGCCCCGGCACGATGGAGCGCTGGGGCCTGGGGCCCGAGCAGGTGCATGCTCGCAACCCTCGCTGCATATATGCGCGGGTGACGGGGTATGGGCAGACCGGCCGCTATCGCGATCGGCCGGGGTTCGCCTCGGCGGGTGAGGCACTGGCCGGCCTGCGGTACATAAACGGCTACCCGGATCAGGCCCCGCCTCGCGCCGGCATCTCGCTCGGCGACACGCTCGCTGCGCAGTCGGCCTTCCAGGGGATCCTGCTGGCGCTGTATGCGCGCGACGCGCGCGGGGCGGAGGGGCAGGTGATCGACGCCTCGATCACCGACGCCTGCTTCGCGATGCTCGAGTCGGCCGTGGTCGAGTATGAGAAGACCGGCACCGTGCGCGAGCCGACCGGCCCGCGGCTGCCGCGGATCGCGCCCTCCAACGTCTACAAGTCCAAGGACGGGCGCTGGGTCGTGATCGCCGCCAACCACGACACGCTCTGGCGGCGGCTGGCTGCGCTGATGGGACGGCCCGAGCTGGGCGAGGATCCGCGGTTTCTGACGCATCATGATCGCGGCGCGCACGAGGACCTGCTCGACGAGCTGATCTCCGCCTGGGCCGTGCAGTACACCGCGGAGGAGCTCGATCGGATCGTCAACGAGGCCGGCGTGGTCTGCGCGCCCGTCTACAGCGCCGCCGACATCTACAACAGCCCCTACTTCCGCGAACGCGAGCTGCTGGTCTCACATCGCGACGAGATCCACGGCGAGATGATGGTTCCGGGTGTGGTGCCGAAGCTCGACGGCACGCCCGGCACGATCCGCCAGGCGGCTCGCTGGACCGTGGGGGCCGATACCGCGGCGGTGCTGGGAGAGCTGGGCGTCAGCGCGGATGAGCTCTCGGAGCTGGAGCGGGAGGGCATCGTCGTGGTGGGGGATGGCGGCGCGAGCGACGGCAGCCTGGCGTGAGGCGTCTAGCGGGCGCCGGCCTGGGCGCCGCGCCGCAGCGGCGGACGTCGCAGGTGCCAGTCGGTGACGCGCTGGTAGGCCTCGCCGGCGCGGAGGATCAGCTCGTCCCGCCATGGCGCGGCGACCAGCTGCAGGCCGATCGGCAGCCCGCGATCGTCGAAGCCGCACGGGATCGAGCCGCCCGGCAGCCAGGCCAGGCTCCACGGATAGGTGAAGCGGGTGAGCAGCGCCGTGGTGGAGATCATCTCCGAGCCCTCGATCGGCGGGGCGGTGGTGAGGGTGCTGGGCAGCAGGAGCAGGTCGATCTGCTCGAAGTGCTCGAGCATCCGCGCGTGCCAGCCGCGCATCGCCGCGATCGCGCGCATCACATCGACGCCGCTCACCTCGCGACCGAGCTCCAGGCGCCGGCGGACGTCCTCGCCGAAGCCGTCGGGGTCGCGCTCCAGGCGCTCGGCGTGAACGCTCAGCGCGTCGGCCAGAACGAGCCTGTTCGTGATGGACACGGCTTCCTGTGCGCCGGGGATCTCGCGCTCGCTCACCTCGGCGCCGAGGGCGGCGAACTGCTCGGCGGCGGTGCGCACGCAGCGGGACACCTCGGGCTGCACCTCCTCTGCGAAGAAGCCGCTCGCCAGCGCGATCCGCAGGCCGGCCACGCCATCCCGCCCCGCGGTCGCGCCGTCGTCGCCGCCGCACGGAGCCTGCATCGCCCATGGATCGGCGCGGTCGTATCCCCGGATCACGCGGTGGAGAAGCGCGACATCGCGCATGGAGCGAGCCATCGGGCCGACCGTGTCGAGCGACGCGCAGACGGGGACGGTGCCCCGGGTGCTGATGGAGCCGTAGGTGGGACGCAGGCCGCAGACGCCGTTCAGCGCGGCCGGTATCCGCACCGAGCCGCCAGTGTCGGTGCCGAGCGCGAGCACGCAGATATCGGCGCCGAGCGCGGCGCCGGAGCCGCCGCTGGATCCGCCTGGGATCCGCGTCGTGTCCCAGGGGTTGCGGACCGGGCCGTAGTGGGGGTTGTTGCTGGTGACGCCGTAGGCGAGCTCGTGCAGGCCGGTCTTGCCGATCACCACCGCATCGGCCGCCCGCAGCCGCCGCACCACCTCGGCATCCGCATCGGGAACCCGGTCGGCAAGGAAGGAGGAGCCGGCGGTGGCGGGACAGCCGGCCACGTCGATGTTGTCCTTCACCGCGATCGGCAGGCCGGCGAGCGCGCCGAGCGGCTCGCCGCGCTCGCGGCGGGCGTCGATCTCGCGAGCCTCAGCGAGAGCCTCCTCGGCGCGCACCGAGATGAAGGCGTTGATCTGGCCTCCGACGTCGGCCAGGCGTGCGAGCGCAGCCTCGGTCATCGCCTCGGCACCGGCCTCGGCGCGCGCCTGCGGCTCGTCGATCAGCTCGCTCAGGCTCGCCTTCTCCATCTCGGCTCCTCTCGATTGCCTTCTCGTTCTCACGTCTGCTCTT
>DAHVAB010000233.1 GCA_027314825.1 Solirubrobacterales bacterium | reverse complement strand
ACGGTGGCGCCGAGGCTCATCGCTTCGGAGCGACCGTCGATCTGCACCATCACTTTCGAGCCGGTCTCAGCGCCGATCGCCTGTGCGACGGGCGTGGTGAGGAGCAGGAACCCGTGGCGTGTGTGCTGCCCCGCCCGCTCGAAGGCGGAGGAGAGCCGGCCGTGCAGGCGCGTGACTTCTTCGGTCGCCCCGACGAGCGTCAGCGAGCGCCGCCCGTCCGGCCCGATCGCGACGACCTGCCGGGTCAGGATCGGCGCCACCGCGCGCACGCCGTGCATGTGGGAGACCGCTTCGGCGGTGGCTTCGCCGAAGCCTTCAGGCCCCCGGGCCGCCAGTTCGAGGCTCGCATCTCCCGCGACCCCGCGGGTGATCGCTTCGAAGGAGCCGGTGATCGAGTGGTGGGCGACCTGCACGGCGAAGAGCAGCGCCACCCCGGCGGCGACGCCGAGCACCGCCATCAGCTCGCGCAGCGGCTGTACGCGCAGGTGGCGGCGGTAGAAGAGCGTGAGCGTGCGCAGGTAGCCGATCACCGGCCGATCTCCTCGGCGGGCTCCCGCTCCACCGCCTGCGCCTGCTCGCTGACGGCGCCGTCGCGCATCCGCAGCACCCGGTCTGTTCGTGCCGCGGCCCGCTCGTCGTGGGTGACGAGCATCACCGCCGCCCCGTGCCGGCGGGGCAGGTCTGCGAGCAGCTCGAGCACCGCCTCGCCCGTCTCGCTGTCGAGGTTGCCGGTCGGCTCGTCGGCCAGCACCAGCTTCGGCTCGCCGACCAGGGCTCTCGCGATCGCGACCCGCTGCTGCTCGCCGCCGGAGAGCCGGTCGGGAGTGTGGGCGGCGCGCTGGGCCAGACCCACCTCGCCGAGCACGTCCCGCGCCCGCGCGTGCGCGCGATGGTGATCGAGGCCGCGCATGAGGAGCGGTATCGCCACGTTCTCCTCGGCGGAGAGGCCGGCGGCCAGGTTGAAGCTCTGAAAGACGAAGCCGAGCTGCGTGCGCCGGTGCGCGAGCGCCTCCCGGCGCGAGAGCGCGCCCAGGTCGCGCCCTTCGAAGAGCACGCTCCCGGAGTCTGCGCGCAGCAGCCCGGCGGCGAGCAGCAGCAGCGTGCTCTTGCCCGACCCGCTCGGCCCGAGCAGCGCGACCAGCTCGCACGCGTGAACCTGAAGGCTCGCCGCCCGCACCGCGTGGATCAACTCGCCGGGGCTCGCGTAGTCCTTGCTCGCGCCGATCAGCTCGAGCAGCGGATGCGGCCTCGAGCCGTGGTCTGTCATCTGAGGCTCTGTGCCCGTCGGCATGCCTGTTCCGTGTGGTCGTTGCGCGTTCGTGAACTCATTACTGCGCGTTTCTGAGGTCGCTACTGCGCGTTTCTGAGGTAGCTGCTGCGCGTTTCTGAGCTAGCATTCCACGCATGGGGCTGTATCCGCGACATGTGGCGAGTGAGGTGCTGGCCGCTCTCGGCGACACGCCGGTGGTCGTCATCGTCGGGCCGCGTCAGAGCGGCAAGAGCACGCTGGCCGCGCAGATCGCGGCCGATCGCGGCGCGCAGGTCGTCTCGCTCGATGACGCGGCGTCCCGAGCCGCGGCGAACGCCGACCCGACGGGATTCATCGAGGAACGAGAGCTGCCCCTCTTCATCGACGAGTTTCAGAAGGCGCCCGCGCTGCTCGACGCGATCAAGAGCCGTGTCGATCGCGCTCGGCGCGGCGGGAGGCGCGCCGCGGGCATGTTCCTGCTGACAGGCTCGGCGAACGTGTTCTCGACGCTGCGGATCTCCGAGTCGCTGACCGGCAGGGCGCAGCGAGTCCACCTGTGGACCCTGTCGCAAGGGGAGCTTCGGGGACACCGGGAGACGTTCCTCTCCGAGCTGCTGGCGGGCCGCGTTGTCCGTCTCGCCGGCCAGCCGACGGGGCGGGCACCGATCGCCGAGGCCGTGGTGCGTGGCGGCTACCCGGAGATGGTGGCTCGCCCGCCCGGCAGTCGCGCGCGCTGGCTGCGCAGCTACCTGGAGATGACGCTCGAGCGAGACGTGCGAGACCTCACCGACCGGGCGCGTCAGCTCGACGACCTGCCGCGGCTGCTGCGGGTCGCGGCGGCGCGCATCGGCGGGATCGTCGATCTGACCTCGATCGGGGGGGCGATCGAGATGAAGCGCGATTCGGTGCGCCGCTATATGAGACTGCTCGAGCTGCTGTTCCTGATCTGGCAGGCGCCCGCGTGGAGCGGAGGTCTCGCACAGCAGGTGATCAAGAAGCCGAAGCTCTGGATCCCCGACAGCGGGATGGCCTGTCATCTCGCCGGCTGCGGCGCCGATCGCTTTCTCGCCGAGCAGACCGGTGTGGCCGGCTCGCTGTTCGAGAACTTCGTCGCATCCGAGATCATCAAGCAGGCGAGCTGGCTGCAGCAGCGGATCGAGCTTCATCACTTTCGAACGGCGGGAGGCCGGGAGGTGGACATAGTTGCCGAGGCGTACGACGGCTCGATCGTGGGCATTGAGGTGAAGCTCGGGGCGAGCCCGAAAGCGTCCGACTTCAGTGGCCTCGCGCATCTGCGCGACCGGCTCGGCCCGCGCTTCAGAGCAGGCGTGGTGCTCAACACGGGAGCCGAAACGCTGCCGTTCGGAGAGCGGCTGTGGGCTCTGCCGGTCGCAGCGCTGTGGTCTTGAGGCTCCAGAGCGCGTGTGAGAAGGCCGCTCACCCATCGGCGACGGCTTGGCGCGCTCGCGCCGGGAAGCGGTAGACCCTGCCGCGCTGCCCGGGCTCCGCGTCGATCAGGCGACCGCCGCTCAGGCACAGGATCGGCTCGGCGCCGATCAGCGCGTCCGCGTCGCTGTCTGCGATCAGCACCGCCACCTTCGCATCGCGCGCGAGCGATGCCAGCAGCGCCATCACCGCCTCCTGCTCGGGCAGCGAGAGGCTGGAGGCGGGCCCGTCGGCCAGCAGCAGCCGGGGTTCTGTGACGATCGCGCGTGCGATCTGCACTCGCTGGCGCTCGCCGTCGGAGATGTCGCGAAGCTCCATACCGGCGCAGTGATCGACCTCGCACGCCGCGAGCGCCTCGCCCGCCGCCCGCGCGGCACGGCGGTGGTCGCGGCCGTCGACGAGCAGCGCGAGGGCGACATGGTCGAGCACGCCGAGGCGCTCCTGCAGCGGCTGCGCGCTCCACACGCAGGAGACCTCCCGGCGGCGCAGCCGCTTGCGCTCGGAGGCGGGCATCTCATCGAGCGCCTCGCCGTTGTAGAGGACGCGGCCCTCGTCAGGGGAGATGAGGCCCGCGGCGATTCGCAGCAGCGTGCTCTTGCCTGCGCCGGATGGGCCGTAGATGCCCATCAGCTGGCCGCGGTCCAGCTGCAGGGAGAAGTCCTGCAGCGCGAGCCGGCCCTCGCCCCGGCCGTAGCGCTTGGAGACTCCTTCGATCTGAAGCACCACTACGCACCCCGCGCGGACGGCCCGGCAGGGCCGTCCTCATCGTCCTTGTCGGTACCGGCCATCCTGCCAAAGAGCTGTTTGCGCGCGCCGGCCCTGCGCCTGCGCGCCATCTCGCTCTCCGGGTCTGAGCGCTCGCGCCCGGGCCAGACGGCGTCGCGGCCGGCCAGCCAGGAGAGCATCTCGCGCGCGTGGGCGGCCCAGCGCAGCTCCCCCTCCAGCTGGAAGACGTCGGCGCTCAGGCTGAGGCGCAGCAGCATGTGGTCGGCGCGCAGAAGCGGCCCCTCGCCCGAGACCTGCTCGCGGCGGCCGGCGATCTCCTTCAGCCGCGCCGCGCACTCGCGCTCGTAGTCGTCGAGCTTCTGCAGAGCCTCGGGCAGCCGGTCGGGACCGGCGAAGGCGAGCTTCAGGATCAGCGGCCTGCGGCAGAGGCGCACCTTCTCGGGCGTCTGCTCGAAGAAGCGCTCGAACTCGCCGACCCCCGCATCTGTGACCCGGAAGACGTGCCGTTCGCTCTCGCCGGCCGACGGCTGCTCGACCCGCTCGATCAGGCCATCCTTCTCAAGCCCCTTGACCGTCTGGTAGAGCTGCCCCGAGTTGACCTGCCAGGCCGGCCCGAGCCGATCCTCCAGCTGGCCGGCCAGCTGGTAGGGGTAGGCGGGCCTATCCAGCAGCAGCCCGAGCAGCGCGTGCTTCGCCGACATTCATCCCCTCCGTTCCGCCGCGCGCCCGCAGGCGGCCAACCCGATCTCTGCCCACCGGCCGAGGATACACCCGTCCTGCGCAAACGCTCGCCTTAACGGGTGCTCGCGCCAGCGTGCGAGACCGCGATCTCGCTCTGCGATGCGGAATCGCCCCTGCGCGCGGCCCCCGTGAATGCCTCACTTAACGGTATTGACCAGATGTGCCGGCTCGCATTAGCTTGCCCTCAGTCGACCAGGGGCGGCGCCTGCGGGAAGCGGGCACCCGGGTCTCGGAGACAGCGGAGCGGGAAGGAGAGGTGTCGTGGGGATGGGTTCTTCG
>DAHVAB010000232.1 GCA_027314825.1 Solirubrobacterales bacterium | reverse complement strand
AGATGCGGGGAGATGCGCCGACCCCCCCCGGAAGGCACCGCATCTCCCGCCCCCCGGAAGGCCCAGCATCTCCCGACCCCCGGACGGCACCGCATCTCCCGACCCGCGGCGGCCCAGCATCTCCCGACCCCCGGAAGGCACCGCATCTCCCCCCATTCGGGGGGCGATCCTCAGATCCCGCTTGCCGGAGGCGCCGCCGCGGATGGATCGTGCTCGCGTGAGATTTCAGATCGCACCGCCGCAGGCTGCCGAGGATGGCACCCTCGCCGGGCTCTTCCCGGGGCAGGGCAGCCACACGCCCGAGATGCGCGAGACGGTGCGGCGTCTGCGCCCGGAGCTGCTCCAGGCATGCATCGAGCTGGTCGGAGAGGACCCGTTCGCGAGGGTCGCGCAGAGCACGCGCTTCGCCCAGCCTGCGATCTTCTGCGCGAGCGTCGTCGCGCTCCAGGAGCGCCGCCGCAGCGGGGCGGGCGAGCCGTTCGCCTACGCCGGGCACTCGCTCGGCGAGCTGGCGGCTCTCGTGGCGGCCGGCGCGATCGGCCTGGAGGACGGGCTGCGCCTGGCGGTTCGCCGCGGCGAGCTGATGGCGGCCGCCGGTGAGAGCAGCGGCAGCGGCGGGATGCTTGCGCTGCTCGGCGCGAGCGAGGAGCAGTGCGAAGCGCTCGCCGCCGGACATGGGCTGGTGGTTGCCAACCAGAACGCCCCCGGGCAATCGGTGCTCGCCGGCCCGGCCGATCGCCTCCGGGAGGCGGCGGCGGCCGCCCGTGGGAATGGCCTGCGGGCGCTGATGCTGGACGTGGCAGCGGCATTCCACTCGCCGGCGATGGCGGCGGCGGTCGAGCCGTTCCGGGAGGAGCTTGCCCGAGTGGATCTCTCGGCGCCGCGGCGGCCGGTCGTCTCCTGCGCGACCGCGCGGCCGTTCTTCGACGTCGCAAACGAGCTGGCCGACGCGATCGTGATGCCGGTGCGGTGGATGCAGACGATGGACCGCCTGGTGGAGATGGGCGCCCGCGAGTTCGTCGATTACGGCCCGGGGCGCGTGCTGGCGCGCCTTACGGCGCGCAACGTGCGACGCGAGCCCGCCGCAGGGGCACCCGGGAGTCGCGCGCGTGCCGCCTGAGCTCGGCATCCCGCAGACCCTGCAGATCGCCGACCTTTCGGTCGATCTCGACTGGAAGGCGCATCGCAGCGCCGGGATCATCGGGCTCGGCACGGCGCTGCCGCGGCGCCGCGTGGCCAACGATGAGCTGACCGGCGCCCTCGGTCTGGCCGACGGCTGGATCGAGCGCCGCACGGGGATCTCCGAGCGCAGGTATGCGGGGCCCGGCGAGCGGGTGAGCGACCTGGCCGTCCAGGCTGGACGCGCCGCGCTGCAGGACGCCGGGATCGCGGCGGCCGAGATCGACATGGTGCTGGTGGCGACGCTCGCCGGCGATCAGATCACCCCCGGTCCGTCGCCGATCGTCGCCCACGAGCTCGGCGCCGTTCACGCGGCAGCGGTCGACATCGGCGCCGCATGCACCGGCACGATCGCCGCGCTCGCGCTCGGCACCGGCTGGATCGAGTCGGGCCGAGCGGAGAACGTGCTGGTGGTGGGCGCGGAGATCCTTTCCCGGTTCATCGACATGCAGGACCGTCGCACGGCCCACCTGTTCGGCGACGGGGCCGGCGCGATCGTGCTCTCGGCCTCCGCGGCGGGAAGGATCGGCCCGATCCTGCTGGAGAGCGACGGCTCGGCCGCGGAGATGATCCGGGCCACGCGCGAGCGGGGCCTGCTGGAAATGGAGGGACACGAGACCTTCCTGCGCGCGGTGCACCAGCTCCATGTGTGCACGGTGCGCGCCATTCGCGCCGCCGCGCTCAGCATCGCCGACATCGATCTATTCGTCTTCCACCAGGCCAACTCGAGGATCCTCGGCGCCGTGGCAGACCGTCTCGGGGTGTCAAGGGGACGGGTCTTCGATGCGATCTCGCATACGGGCAATACGAGCGCCGCGAGCGTGCCGCTCGCGCTCGCTCAGGCGCGCGAGAGCGGCGTGCTGCAGCCGGGGATGAGGATCGTCCTGGGTGCGGTCGGCGCCGGCTTGACCTGGGGGTCCACAGTCGTGGAGTGGGGCCGGTGAGCGGCGCCGAGCCTCGCCGCGGCTGTGCGCTTGTGACCGGCGCCTCGCGGGGGATCGGGGCGGCGATCGCGCTCGCCCTGGCGCGGGACGGATGGCCGGTCGCCGTGAATTACCGCAGCTCGGAGCAGGAGGCGCAGGCGACCGTGGCGCTGATAGTCGAGGAGGGTGGCAGCGCGGTGGCAATGCAGGCTGACGTGTCAAGGCCCGAGCAGGTCCAGCCGGCCTTCGAGCGGATCTCCGGCTCGCTCGGGCCGGTGCTGGTGCTGGTCAACAATGCGGGCGTTCGTGCCGACGGTCTGGCGCTCACCCTGGAGGACCGTCAGTGGCATGAGGTGCTGGACACGAACCTGACGGCGGCGTTCCGGCTCACCCGCCTCGCCCTGCGCGCGATGGTCAGGGCCCGGTTCGGTCGGGTGATCAACATCGCCTCGGTCGTGGGACCGCGAGCCAATCCCGGCCAGGCCAACTATGCCGCCGCGAAGGCGGGGCTGATCGGGATGACGAAGACGATCGCGGTCGAGGTCGCGCGACGGGGCGTGACGGTGAATGCGATCGCACCGGGCCTCATCGACACGGAGATGACGGCGGACCTGGAGGGTGGCCTGATCGACGCCGTGCCGGCGCGCCGGCCGGGCACGCCGGCGGAGGTGGCAGCCTGCGCGCGCTTCCTCGCCTCCGAGGACGCGGGATATGTGACCGGCAGCACCCTCTACGTGGATGGAGGCCTCAGCGCATGAATGGGGATCTCGCCCGTCAAGACATGAAAGGAACCGGATGAGCACAGCGATCACAGAGGAGCAGGTCGAGCAGGTCGTCACCGATGCCCTTGCGAGCTTCGGCGCCGACGCGGAGGCGATCACCCGCGAGGCCACGTTCGAGAGCCTGGAGATCGACTCGCTCGACCTGGCGGAGCTCTCGCAGATCGTCGAGGAGAGCTTCGGCGTTGAGCTGAAGGGATCGGATGTGGCGACTGTGAAGACGGTCGAGGATGCGATCGAGCTGATCATGCAGCGGGCGGACTAGCCGGCCGTGGAGTCCGTCACCCGCAGCGCTGATGCCATAGAGCCCGTCGTCCGCAGCGCTTCCGCCGTGGGGCCCGCCGCCCGCAGCGCTCCTGTCGTGGGGCCCGCCGCCCGCAGGCAGCCGGTCGTGATCACCGGCGTCGGCGCGGTCACGCCGCTCGGCGTCGGTGCGAGGACTATGCACAGGCGCTGGAGTCAAGGCGAGTGCGGGATCCTCGACGGCGAGGCGCCCTGCGCCGACTTCGATCCGCTGCAGTTCCTGAGCGTCAAGGAGGCAAGGCGTGCGGACCGGTTCACACAGCTGGCGATCGCCGCCTGCGAGGAGGCGCTCGCGGAGGCCGGCTGGCCCGCGGCGGGCGGTCCGGGCGCAGCGGGCGACGGCCCGTACGAACCGTGCCGGGTCGGCTGCGTGCTCGGCACCGGGATCGGCGGCATCTCCACGCTCGTGGCCGGGCAGGAAATCCTTCGCGACCGGGGGCCGGAGCGGGTCCCGCCGCTCTCAATCCCGTTGATGATGGTCAACGCGGGCGCCGCCGCGCTGTCGATGCGCAATGGCTTTCGCGGCCCCTCCTTCGCGGTCTCGACCGCCTGCGCCTCCGGTGCGCACGCGATCGGGCTGGCCGTGCGGATGATCCAGTCGGGCGAAGCGGACGCGGCGATCGCGGGCGGATCGGAGGCGGGGCTGATGCCGCTGGCGAGAGCCGCGTTCAGCGCTCTGGACGCGCTGTCGGTGAGTGGGATCTCGCGTCCGTTCGATGCGCGTCGCGACGGCTTCGTGATGGGGGAGGGCGCGGCCGTGCTCGTGCTGGAGCGCGCCGATCTGGCGCGGCAGCGCGGGGCAGATGTGCTCGGGGTCGTGCGGGGGTACGCCTCCACTTCCGACGCGCACCATCTCACCGCACCGGACGAGGGTGGGAGGGGGCAGGCGGACGCGATGGCCGGGGCGATGGCCGACGCGGGCGTGGAGCCCGGCGAGATCGCCTACATCAACGCTCACGGCACCTCGACGCCGCTCAACGATCGTGCGGAGACGCTCGCGATCAAGCGGGCGCTCGGCGAGCGGGCGGCCAGCATCCCGATCTCCTCGACCAAGTCCGCGATCGGCCACCTGCTCGGCGCGGCCGGAGCGGTGGAGGCCGTCGCCACGCTGCTCGCCCTCTCCGAGCGGCTGGCGCCGCCGACGCTCGGCTTTCGGGAGCGAGAGGAGGGCCTCGACCTGGACTACGTGCCGGGGGAGGCCCGGCCGCTCGGCGGCAGGGGCATCGAAAGCGCCGATGGCGCCGGGGGTTTGCGCGGCGGTGACGAGGGCGCCGGGGGCGCCGGGGGTTTGCGCGGCGGT
>DAHVAB010000231.1 GCA_027314825.1 Solirubrobacterales bacterium | reverse complement strand
CGCGCGATGGTGGGGATGGACACCGGGGTGGAGGAGTGACGCGACATGCACACGGCGTCGAAGGCAGTGCAGGCGAACAAGACCAGAGAAAGGAAGGACCGTTGATGCTTGGCAACGCAGCACTGGGGAGTGGAGGCCGCCCGCCTCGCTCGCGGGCCCGGATCACACGTTTGCGGGCGAGCGCGGCGGCAGCGGTGATCGCCATCGGCGTGGCCGGCTGCGGCGGGTCGAGCGGCGGCGGGGCGAATGGATCGGTCGCTCACAATGCGGCCAGCAGCGGCGTCGTTCACCTGAGCCTGTGGGAGTCCCATGAAGGCGCGACGAACCCGGTCGCACAGACGGAGCAGAAGGTCGTGAACATGTTCAACAGCTCGCAGTCGAAGGTGCAGGTGAAGATACTGGAGACGGCAGCCAGCGAGAAGGCGCTCGCGGCCGCCCAGGCGGGCAACCCGCCGCTGCTGGCCGAGGTCAAGCACTACGACGGCCAGTTCCGCGATGCCGGAATCGTGATCCCGTTGAACGAACTGATGAGCGGCAGCGGCGGGTTCAGCAGCAGCGAGCTCGAATCGTTCTATCCCGCCGTGCTCTCCAACGGACGCATCCCCCAGGAAGTCGTGGGCGGCAAGGCGGTCGCGGGCAAGCAGTACAGGTTCCCAGCGGATGTGAAGGTCGAGGAGCTCTTCTACAACAAGGAAATGTTCAAGGAAGCCGGAATCTCCGGATGCCCGGCGACGTGGAACGTGCTCGGCGAAGACCTTGTGAAGCTGAAGAAGCTGGGGGTCACCCCAATGGGCTTCAAGGATGCCTCTGCCCACATCAACTCGGCGTTCATCTCAAACGGCGGGGAATTCTACAAGCCCGGATCGAGCCATAGGCAGACCAACTACGACAGCGCCGCCGGCCGGGCGACCTTCGAACAGTTCCGCGGCTGGTTCTCCAAGGGGCTGTTCGCCTTCTCGCACGGCGAAGACATGCGTGCGGCGATCGCGAACAAGGACATGGCGATCGAGGACGGCACCTCGGCAGGATGGGTGAAGGTGCGCCTCGCCGCCGAAGAAGGGAAAGTCAAGGTTGGAGCCTGCCCCTATCCTGCGGGGATCTCCGGCCACTCGGGCAACATCGTCCAGGGCCTCGGGTTCGTGGTCTTCGCCAAGCACTCGGCCGCTGAACAGCAGGCGGCGTTCCAGTTCGTGAAGTTCTGGAACGAGCCGTCGACGCAGGCGGTCTGGGCGAAGGGCAGCGGATTCACGCCGACGACGAAGGCGGCGGTGCCGCTGATCGGCAGCGCCTTCCTGAAAAGCGAAGCGGGCGCAGGGCTGGCGGTGAGCCTTCAGGAGGTCGGGGCCGCGTCAACCCAGCCGCGCGGCCAGTCCGACAGCTTCGCCGAAGTGGACTCCGGGCTTGACAGCGCGTTCTACAACGCGGTGACGGGCAAGGAAGCTACGGGCAAGGCTCTGAGCAGCCTCGATGCCGCGGACGCGAAATACCTGAGCGGGCAGACTCAGATCTGATCCTGTCTCGCAGCCGGGCGCCGGCGAGTCATCTCGCTCGCCGGCGCCTCGGCTGCGGCGATCGTCCGGGCCAGCTGGTTGCCGGCCCGTCAGCGTCGATGCTGGCGATGGTGGTGGAAGGTGAGCAGCGCGCTCGCACGGCTGCGAGCGCCGCGACGCGGTGTGAAGAGCGCGGTCACGCGCACCCTGAGCCGGCGGCGGCGCCTCAGCGAGGCGGTGGCTGCACGTGTGACCCTGAGCCTGAGCACCACTCGCCCCGCATGGCCGATGCGGCGACGCTGCCGGTGCAGCCCTCTGCCCTTCAGCACGAGGTGACCGGCGGCGGGCACATGGAGCGCCACCGTCGCCATGCCGCCGCGAACCCAATGGTTGAGGATGCGCACATGGCCCGGGCGCCTGTGACGGATCCTTGAGCGGTGGGGTTGGCGAGCCGCGCGGGGCACGTTGACGAGCACGGTCAGTGCCGGTGCCGGGCCGCCGGAGTGAGTGGTGCCGGCCCCGCCGCTTCCGCCTGCGCCGCCGACGCCGCCCGCGCCCGCGCCGCCCGCGCCCATGTCGCCAGCGTCCATGCTCATAGTACGGCCCTCTTTCGGTTGTGGGCGTCGAGGAGCGAGCGCGCTCGCCGCTCATGGTGCCTGCGCATCTGATCGCTGCGCTCGTGTGAGATCGTCGGGTAGGTGAGCCAGGCGAGGATCGCCTTCTCTGCGTGCAGCCGGTTCTCCGCCTGATCGAAGACGATCGACTGCGGACCGTCGATCACCTCGTCGGTGACCTCGACGCCGCGCGAGGCGGGCAGGCAGTGCATGAAGCGCGCGTGCTCCGGCGCGCGGGAGAGCAGATCGGCGTTGACCTGGTAGCGGGGCATGAATGCGGCCCGCCGCTGCGGGATCTCGTCCTCCTGGTCGACCCACCACCACAGGTCGGTGTAGATGAAGTCGGCCTGCTGGACCGCGGCCTGCACGTCGTCGGTTACGGTCACGCTGGCGCCGGAGCTCTCCGCGTTGGACTCTGCGACAGCCACCCACTCGGCGGGTGCCTGGTAGGCAGTGGGCGCCGCGTGTATGAAGCTCATCCCGAACTGGGTCGTGATGAACATGGTGGAGCTGCATACGTTGGTGCGGTCGCCGACGAAGAGCACGGTGCAATCCTCCAGGCGGCGTCCGTCAGGAAGGTGCTCGCGCATCGTGAAGATGTCGCAGATCGCCTGGGTGGGATGGTTGAAGTCGGTGAGGCCGTTGATCACGGGTACGGACGAGTACCGCGCCAGTTCGACAACGGTCTCGTGCCGCAAGACGCGCGCCTCGATGACGTCGCACATGCGAGAGAGCACGCGGGCGGTGTCGCTCACGGTCTCCCGGAAGCCGAGGTGGATCTCGCCCGGCTTGAGGTAGAGGGCGTGGCCACCGAGCTTGGTCATCGCGACCTCGAAGGAGACGCGGGTGCGGGTGGAAGGCTCCTCGAAGATCATCGCCAGTGAGCGGCCCGCCAGCAGCTGCGGCACCGCGCCGTCGCGGTCGGCCTGCTTGAGCGCTGAGGTCAGATCGAGGAGGTTCTCGAGCTCGCTGCGGGTGAATTCCTGAGTGTCGAGAAGATGCCGGATCGCCATCGCAACTGCATTCTTCGCACTCGCACGCGCGTTCACATCGCCTCCCGGCCACAGCCGCGCGATGGCTCCCCGCAGTCGCGGTGCGGGACTACCACAACCGTTGGTGTGAGAAGAACGCAGCGCGCGTCTCGCCTGCGTGACGCTCGCCCGTGTCACCCTGAGGGGGCGACGGGCGGGCTCAGCCCCTGCGCGAGCGATGCCTCAGACGCGGCGCGAGCGGTGCCTCAGACCCTGCGCGAGCGGTGGTGTTTAGAAGAGTCCTCGGTGTATGCGCGGAACTGCCGCTCGAACTCCGGCCACCAGTCCTCGGGCGTTCCCCGCAGGACCTTGCGATGGCGCAGCACGCGCAGCGTGAGCACGCAGAGCCGGATGAGCGGCACCGCGAGCGCGATCACGCAGCCGAGCGCGAGCAGGCCAAGGACGATCACGACGGGTGAGAGCCACGCGATCAGGAGGTTCCTCGCATCCCGTTCATGTGAGCCTCTTGCCCGCCCGGAGGCGAGCGCAAACAGCCCGCGAGGCGGCGAGAGCTGTTGCGATGGGCCGCGGAGCGGCCTCGGGGTCGCGTGTGGCGCCGCCTGCGCGTCGGGTGTAGTCTGGAGGCGATGGCGAACACCTTCGATCCGGAGTGGGATGAGGCGCAGGAGCGGCCACCGTTCAGCTGGCGGCGCTCGCGGATCGCACGCCAGGCCGGCAGCCGCGAGCTCGGGGCGTCGATCTTCGAGCTGCAGCCGGGCTGCTCAAGCTTCCCGCTTCACATTCATCACGCCAACGAGGAGATGCTGATCGTCCTCTCCGGCAAACCGACGCTGCGCACGCTGGACAGCGAGCGCGAGCTTGCCGAGGGCGAGGTCGTGGCCGCTCCGGCGGGCCGCGATGGCGCGCACCGGATCGACAATCGCAGCGGTGGGACGGTGCGGCTGCTCGTGCTGAGCACGATGCTCGCGCCGGAGGTCAACGAGTATCCGGACTCCGGAAAGGTGTGGGCGCGGACGTGGGCGCCCGGCGCGCCGCCGCGGGAGCATGGTGTTGACCTGCTCGTGCGCGCCGACGGCGAGCGCGTGGATTACCTCGACGGCGAGAGCTGAGCGGCGAGCGCGTGGATCGCGTCGCCGGCGGAAGCTGAGCGCCGAGCGCTGCGCGGGAGCCGCAGTCCCCGGATGCGCAGCGGGCGCCGCGTGATGGCGCCAATCGCCCGTCCGCGGCGGTAAGCCCCGACGCCGGCCGGCCCCGGCAGGCAGGGTCCGCAGTTTTCCGCGATGTTGCGCTCATGCCGTGCGCGTAGCGTTGGTGTCCGTGGTTCGTGAAAGGCGTGAAGGGATGGCGGCGCCCCGCGCCTCGGTGGGAGGCGGCGGCTCGGACGGTGAGCGTGTCGGAGCCTGAGCGATCTCAGGGC
>DAHVAB010000230.1 GCA_027314825.1 Solirubrobacterales bacterium | reverse complement strand
ATGAGAGCTGGTACTTCGTGCACTTCACCGTGTACGCGGCGATCGCGCTCGGCTACCTGCACCAGATCCCGACAGGCAACGAATTCGCCGCCCACCCGGTGCAGGCCGACTACTGGATCGCGCTGTACGCGGCGGTCCTCGCGCTGCTTCTCGTCTACCGTGTCGCCGTCCCGATCCTCCGCGCCCGCCGCCACCGGCTGCGAGTCGCGGCGGTCCGGCCCGAGGGGCGGGGGGTGACGAGCATCGAGGTGAGCGGCGAGGAGCTCGACCGGCTCGGCGTCCAGCCCGGCCAGTTCATGCTCTGGCGATTCGCGAGCAGGGGCCGCTGGTGGCAGTCCCATCCGTTCTCGCTCTCGGCGGTGCCGGACGGCTCACGGCTGCGAATCACCGTGAAGGGGGTCGGCGACTTCAGCGACGCCATCGCCCAGGTGCGGCCGGGCACACGGGTCTTCGCGGAGGGGCCGTTCGGAGTCTTCACCTCACAGGCGGCGAGCGGCCGCAGGATCGCATTGATCGCCGGCGGCATCGGCATCACGCCGCTGCGCGCGCTCTTCGAGGAGATGGCCGACGCCGGGATGGAGGTGACCCTCATACACAGGGTGATCTCCCGCAAGGAAGCCGTCTTCGAGGATGAGCTGCGCGAGATCGCCGAGCGCCACGCCGGCGCGGTCTTTCACCTGCTGGCCGGCGACCACCGATCGCTGAAGGGCCGGGCGCTGCTCGCCCCCGAGCGGCTCGCGGAGCTGGTGCCGGGGATCGCGAAGCGCGACGTGTACGTGTGCGGCCCGGTCGGGATGATGGACGAGACGATCGCGGCGCTGCGGGCGCTCGACGTCGACCAGGATCGGATTCACAGCGAGCGCTTCGCGCTGGCCGGGTGACGGTGAGAGCGGGCGTGGGTGCACGATGGGCCTTTCGGTGAGAGTGTGTCAGGGCGTGAGCGTGCGCCAGGGCGTGAGCGTGCGATGGGCGTTTCGGTGAGAGTGAGACTCGACATGGGTGCACGATGGGCCTTTCGGTGAGAGCCCCTCACAGGCAGGGCGCGACACGGCCGCCGATCGGCGCCGCCCCCGCGCTGCGCGAGGTGCGCGAGGTGATGGGCATCCCGGTGATCGTGGAGGTCTCCGAGGCGAGCGTGCCGGCGGCCGCGATCGGGCGGGCGTTCTCCTGGCTGGAGGCGGTCGAGAAGATGTTCTCGACATACAGGCCCGACAGTGAGATCAGCAGGATCAACCGCGGCGAGCTGGCGCTTGACGACGCTCCCGCCGCCGTCCGCTCGGTGCTCGCCCGCTGCGAGGCGCTGCGCGAGCAGACCGGCGGGTACTTCGACATCTCCGCCGCCACCGCGGGCGAGGGGATCGACCCGTCCGGCCTGGTCAAGGGGTGGGCCGTGCAGGGCGCCGGCCGGCTCTTGGCCGATGCCGGTGCGCGCGGCTACTGCGTGAATGCCGGCGGGGACATCTGCCTGCGGGGCGGACCGCCGGGGCGCGAGGCCTGGCAGGTCGGCATCCAGCATCCGCTGCAGCGGATGGACGTGGCGGCCGTGCTGAGCCTGAGCTCCGGGGCGGTGGCCACCTCGGGCGCCTACGAGCGCGGCGATCACGTCGTGGACCCGCACACCGGCCGGCCGCCGGAGGGCGTGCTGTCGGTGAGCATCGTCGGGCCCGACCTGGCGCTCGCCGACGCGTATGCGACGGCCGCCTTCGCGATGGGCCGGGCCGGTGCGGAGTGGGCGGCGGCGCTGCCGGGGTACGGGGCGATCGTGATCTTCGCGGAGGAGACGATCGCCTACTCGAAAGGCGTCGAGCGATACCTGGTGCGCACGCCGCGGGGCGAACGCCCCGGCCCGTCGGTGACTGCACAGACCTTGATGAGCGTTGGAGGACGACGATGATTCCAGGCAGGACGATGCGACTGCTGCGCAGGGCCGCGGGCACGGCGGCCGTGGTGGCGGTGACCGTGATGCTCGTGGTCATCTACATTCGCAGCAGCGGCAAAGGCGGGCCGGTGACGCTCGCCCTGCCGGCGAGCGCGACACGCTCCGCATCCGCCAGCAGCGGTGGTGGTGGCGAAGGCGGTGGGAGCGCGGGCGGCTCATCGTCGGCGAACGGTGGAGCTGCGAGCTCGGGCGGCTCATCGTCGGCGAGCAGTGGTGCTGGGAGCACGAGCGAACAGTCCTCGGGCGGCGGCGGGAGCTCCTCCTCCGGCGCCTCATCCTCAGAAGCCACGGCCGGCCCGCCGTTGAAGAGCGGCACCGGCGGCAGCGGGGCGAACGGGACCTACACGGGGCCGGTGATTCACACCATCTACGGGCCGGTCCAGGTGGCCGTGCAGGAGGACCGCGGCAAGATGGTCGAAGTGAAGGCGACGCAGGTGCCGACCGAACACGCCTACTCGCTGTACATAAGCGAAAGGGTGACGCCGCTCTTGCGAACCGAGGCGCTGCAGGCGCAGAGCGCGCAAATCGGGATCGTCTCGGGAGCGACTTTCACCAGCGAGGGGTACGCGACCTCGCTGCAGAAGGCGCTCAGCCACGTCCGCTGAGCTGGCCGACGGCATCCCCGCCGCGTCGGCCGGCGATCGCGCTTGCGCGCAGCGCCCGCTGCACGTCGGTGATCGAGAGCAGGCCGATCGGGATGCGTGAGGCGTCGATCACGACCGCACGGCCGACCCGCAGGAAGGCCGGCCGGGTGAGCAGGCTCGCCACATCCAGATCGGCGCTCACCATCAGCGACGGGTCCGTCTCGGCTGCCTCCAGCGCGGTGTGCCGTTCACGGTCGTAGGCGCTCATCCGCTGTACCGCGGTCGCGGTCAGAAGGCCCATCGCCCGCCCGGCCGGGTCGGTCACGGGGAAGGCGGTGTAACGGTAGGCGACGAAGTAGCCCTCGACGGCGTCGGCGACGCTCAGCGCGGAGCCGATGCTCACCACCGGGGTTGACATCAGCTGCGCGGCGGTGATCCCGGAGAGCGCGGCCTGGACGCGAGAGGTGTTCGCCTGCGCGCCGGCCGCGAAGACTATGAAGAGGCCGACCAGGGAGAGCCAGAGCCCGCCCGGGCCGCCAGCGAACACCTCCAGGATGCCAGCGGCGATCATCAGCCAGCCGAAGACGCGGCCGATCGCGGCGGCGGTCGTGGTGGCCCGATCCATATCGCCGGAGCGCCGCCACAGCAGCGCCCGCAGCACGCGCCCGCCGTCGAGCGGGAAGGCGGGGATCATGTTGAAGGCGAGGATCGCGACGTTCACGAAAAGCTGGTAGTCGACCAGGGCGGTGATCACTTCGGGGGTGGATGCGGGCAGCAGGACCGCGATCACCGCGAAGATCGCGGAGATGAGCGCGCTGACGGCGGGGCCGGCGATCGCGTAGCGCAGCTCGTCGCCCGGCTCGTGCGCCTCACCGCGCATCTTGGAGACGCCGCCGAGCAGCCACAGGTCGATCCCCTCGATCTCGATCCCATGGCGTCGCGCGACGATCGCATGGCCGAACTCGTGGGCGAGGATGCTGGCGAAGAGCAGCAGCGCGCTGGCCAGCCCCAGCAGGTAGCCGACGGCCGGCGCCAGGTCGGTGATGACTTCAGGGAAATAGGAGGCGCCGAGCGACCATGTGATCAGCGCGACGACGAGCAGCCACCACGGGCTGATCCCGACCGGGATTCCGGCGATCCGTCCGATCTTGATGCTGCGCCCTGGCATCGAGGATGACGGTAGTGGCGGGCCGCGGTCCGGCCATCGGTGCAAGGGCGCCGTCGGTGCGTGGAGACTACGTAGGGGAGATCTTCAGGGCGCGCCCAGGAGGGCGCGCTGCGCGGGTCGCGCTGTGGCGCCCCTGAGCGCACGCACGGCGAGCCGCGTCGCAGCCCGGATCCGGCGCGGGCGGCAGGTGGCTCGAAGCGGAGCCTCGCCGCCCGCGGCAGCTGCGAGACTGCGCCGATGCCAGGCCCGCGCACGATCGATGCGCCCCGATCCCGGGCGCGCGCCCGCGGCGTCTACTACACCCCCGCGGCGGCGGCCCTGCACATGGCGCGGTGGGCCCTCGCGGGCGGGCCCGCGCGGGTGCTGGAGCCGAGCGTGGGCGACGGAGCCTTCCTGGAGGCGCTGCAGGCGGCGCGGGCCGCTCGCGAAGCGCCGCTGAGGGTCCACGGCGTCGAGCTCTCGGCGCCCGCGCTGGGCTCCGCGGTGCGGCGTGGGCTGCTTGACCAAGACGACGCGATCCGGTCCGACTTCCTGGCAGTGGCACCGTTCGGCGTCGACGCGGTGCTCGGAAACCCGCCGTACGTGCGGCTGCGCCATCTGCCCGCGGGGGAGGCGCGGCGAGCGCTCGGCGCCGCGGCCAGGGTGCTGGGCCGGAGGATGGATCCGAGCGGCAGCCTCTGGATGCCGTTCCTGCTGCACGCCACGCGGTTCCTGCAGCCGGGCGGGCGCCTCGCCTTCGTGCTGCCCCATGAGCTGACCTACGTGCGCTATGCCAGACCGCTGTGGCGCGCGCTCGGCGAGCGCTTCGACGAGCTGCGGCTGGTGCGGGTGCGGGAGCGGATCTTCCCT
>DAHVAB010000022.1 GCA_027314825.1 Solirubrobacterales bacterium | reverse complement strand
GATCCTCAGGTCCTGCGAGGTGATCCCGTCGAGCGCATCGCATACGACGATCGCGACCTCGGCGCGCTCGGCGGCGCGGCGGGAGCGCAGAGCCGTGTAGTACTCCACCGAGTCCTGCACCTTCGAAGAGCGGCGCATCCCCGCCGTATCCACGATGATCACGCGCCGGCCGTCGATGCTCAGCGGCGTGTCGATCGCGTCGCGAGTCGTGCCGGCCGCATCGGAGACGATCACACGCTGCTGGCCGAGAATCCTGTTGACCAGCGAGGACTTCCCCACGTTCGGCCGGCCGATCACCGCCAGCCGCAGCGCCTGCTCGGCCTCGGCCTGCTCCTCGGCCGGCAGGAGCTCCGTGATCCGGTCCAGCAGATCTCCGGAGCCGAGTCCCTGCGCGGCGGAGACGGCGATCGGCTCGCCGAGGCCGAGCCGGTGCATCTCAGCCGCCAGCGGCAGATCCTGCACGCGATCGCACTTGTTGGCGGCGACGATCACGGGGGTGGCGTCGCGCCGGAGGATGTCGGCCAGCTCCTCGTCGCCGGGCCGCAGGCCGGCTCGCGCATCGACCACCAGCACGGCCACGTCGGCGTCGGCCAGCCCTGCGCGCGCCTGCTCGCGGATCGAGCCGGCCAGCGGGTCCCCATCCGCGAAGTCCATCCCGCCGGTGTCGATCAGGATGAAGCTGCGGCCGTTCCACTCGCACTCCACCTCGTTGCGGTCCCTCGTCACGCCGGAGCGCTCGTGCACGACCGCCTCGCGCCGCCCGGAGAGGCGGTTGACCAGCGAGGACTTCCCGACGTTCGGATATCCGAGGATCGCGACCTTGAGCATGTGAGCAGTATGACCGCGACTGCGGCCGGCCCGCGGTGACCAGACACGGCGCGCGACGCGACCCGACCCGGCGCGACCCGACGCGACGTCACGCCGTCGCGCTCCGCTTCAGCGCTCCGGTGGAGCGTCCTCCTCGCGCGCCAGCGCGGCGATCCGCTCCACCACCTGCTCGACCGACATCCCGGTCGTGTCGATGGCGACCGCATCGGCGGCCGCTCGCAGCGGGCTGTGCTCGCGCCCCGCGTCGCGCGCGTCGCGGATCGCCTGCTCGACGGCGATCCGCTGCACGTCGGCGCCGAGCTCGGCGGCCCGCCGCGCGGCCCGCTCCTGCGGGGTGGCGCTCAGAAACACCTTCACCTGCGCCTCCGGGGCGACCGCCGTGCCGATGTCGCGCCCCTCCGCAACCCAGTCGCCTTCGGCGAGCAGCTCGCGCTGCTTGGCCACGAGCGCCGTTCGCACCCCCGGGTCGGCCGCGACCAGCGAGGCCATCTCGGAGACCTCGGGCGTACGGATCTCCTCGGTCACGTCGCGGCCGTCCAGCAGCACGCGCCGAGGCCCCCCGCCGGCATCCGCGTCGCGGCCGTCGAGCAGCACGCGCCGCGGCCCCCCGCCGGCATCGCCGTCGCGCAGCTCGATGCGCAGCGAGGCGAGCTGCGGCGCGATCGCGGCGATCCTCTCCGGCGTCGCGTCGAGGCCGCCGAGGCGGTCGAGCGCGAACATCGCCGCGCAGCGGTACATCGCCCCCGTGTCCAGGTAGGCGAAGCCGAGCTGCCGGGCGAGCGCCCTTGCGACCGTCGACTTGCCGGAGCCGGCGGGGCCGTCGATCGCGACGATCATCCTGCGGCCAGCCTCCGCAGGTCATCGACGAACCCGGGATACGAGACCGCGGCCGCCTCCATCCCGTGCACCTCGACGCCCTCGCGGGAGGCGAGGCCCGCGATCGCTCCCATCATCGCCATCCGGTGGTCGCCCTTCGCGTCCAGCGCGCCGCCGCGCAGGCCGCCGCCGCGCACGACGAAGCCATCGCTGGCCGCTTCTATATCCGCGCCGAGGCCGCTCAGCCCGTCGACCACGCCCGCGATCCGATCGGACTCCTTCACCCGCAGCTCGGCGGCTCCGCGCACGACCGTCTCCCCCTCGGCGAAGCACCCGAGCAGAGCCACCAGCGGCAGCTCGTCGATCGCCAGCGGCACCTCTTCCGGCTCCACCGTCGTCGCCCGCAACGCAGCGGCGCGCACCTCCAGGTCGCTGACCGGCTCCTCGATCGAGAGGTCGCTGCCCTGCGCCTCCAGCTCGCCGCCGACCTCGGCCCCCATCCTGCGCACGATCCGCAGAAAGCCGGTGCGCGTCCAGTTGACCCCCACGTCGCGCAGCACGACCCGCGAGCCGGGAACGAGCAGGCCGGCCGCGACCAGGAATGCGGCGGAGCTCATGTCGGCCGGGACGCGGACCTGCTCCAGCACCAGCTCGTCGGCGTTGACGACCGTGACATGGTTGCCGAAGCGGTGGATCTTCACCTCGGCGCGCTTGAGCATCCGCTCGGTGTGATCGCGGCTCGGCGAGGGCTCGCCGACCGTCGTCGCGCCGTCGGCCGCGAGCGCGGCCAACAGCACGCACGACTTGACCTGGGCGCTTGCAACCGGCAGCTCGTAGGAGATCGCGCGCAGGCGGGCGCCCGTCACCGTCAACGGCGGCAGGCGATCCTCCCGGGCGGTGAGCGTGGCGCCCATGTGGCGCAGCGGCTCCATCACGCGGTCCACCGGCCGCCGCCTGATCGACTCGTCCCCGTCGAGCGTGAACGTGCGCCCCTTCTGAGCGGCCAGCCAGCCGGGCAGCAGCCGCATCAGCGTGCCGGCGTTGCCGACGTCGATCGGCCCATCCGGCTGCTGGGCCTCGCGCAGGCCGGTGCCGCGCACCACGAGATCGATCCCCCCGCCGGCTCCCGCTGCCGCTCCCCCGCCGGCTCCCGCTCCCGCTCCTGCGCCGCCGCCATCGCGGATCTCCACCAGCGCGCCGAGCGTGCTCACCGCGGCCAGCGTGGAGCGGGTGTCGGCCGCGTCGAGATAGTTCGTGATCCTGGTCGGGTAGGTGGAGATCGCGCCGAGCAGCGCGGCCCGGTGGGAGATCGACTTGTCCGGCGGCGGCGTGATCGTGCCGCAGAGCCGCTCGGCCGGGTCGAAGCGCATGTTCACGCCCCTAACCCTACGCGGCGAGCGCCCCCGCGGGCGCGTTCGGGCGTGCGCGCCCATGCCGAACCCACGCAACGGCCGCCCCCGCGGGCGCGTTCACACCCACAGGGGCCGGGCCGCGCCGCCCCGCGACGCTATCCCAGCTCCCGTTCCCGCCGCGTGCGGGCGCGCTCGTTCCAGGCGGCGAGCGCCTCGCCGTCGCCTGAGGCGAGCATCGCGCGCACCTCGCCGAGGCCGGCGATCGTGCGATCGATCGCGTCGGCCAGCACGTCGGCGTTGGCGAGGTAGATATCCCGCCAGACCGCGGTGTCCGCCCCGGCGACACGTGTGGCGTCGCGGAAGCTCGGCCCGGCGCAGCCGCCGGCCTGCCGCCCGGCGGCGAGCACCAGCAGGTTGGCGAGGATGTGCGGCATCTGGGAGATCTCGGCCATCAGCCGGTCGTGCGCCTCCGCCTCGATCTCCACGACGTGAGCGCCGAGCGTCTCGATCAGCGCGCGCAGGCGAGCGGCCGCGTGCTCCGCACCGGGCGCCGGGGGCATCAGGCACCAGGCGGCGCCGTCGAAGAGCTCAGCGCGGGCGGCGGCGATCCCGCCCCGCTCCGCGCCTGCCATCGGATGCCCGCCGATCAGCCGCCGATCGCCGGCGCGTGCACCGAGCGCGGCCAGCAGCGAGCGCTTCGTGGAGCCGACGTCGCTCACCGCGCATTCCTCGCCGGCCGCGTCGAGCACGGCCTCCACCAGCTCCGCGAGGGCGCCTACAGGCGCGCAGGCGAAGGCGACATCGGCCTCGCCGAGAGCGCCGGCCACGCTGGCCGCGCCGCGGTCGATGGCGCCGCGCTCCAGCGCCGTGGCGAGCACGTCCGGGTCCGGGTCGTACCCGGCGACCTCGATGCCCTCCCGCCGGGCGGCCAGGCCGATCGAGCCGCCGATCAGGCCGAGCCCGAGGACCGCGATCCTCAAGCGCGCGACCCCCGGCGCCTAGCGAACCCCACTGAGCGCCTTCCCGGCCAGCTCGGCCGCGCTGCGCACGGCGGCCGCATAGGCGGCGAACTCGTCGGCGAGCAGGGCCTGCGGCCCGTCGCAGAGCGCCTCATCGGGATTCGGATGCACCTCGACGATGATGCCATCCGCCCCGGCGGCCGCCGCGGCGAGAGACATCGGCGCGACCAGGCTGCGCCTGCCGGCCGCATGGCTCGGATCGACCACGACCGGAAGGTGGGAGAGCTCTTTGAGGACGGGAACCGCCTGCAGGTCGAGCGTCGTGCGGTAGGAGGTCTCAAACGTCCTGATCCCCCGCTCGCAGAGGATCACGTTCGGATTGCCTTCCTTGAGAACGTACTCGGCGGCCATCAGGAGCTCTTCAAGGCTGGCGGAGAGCCCCCGCTTGAGCAGCACCGGCCGCCCGGCGCGGCCGATCTCGGCCAGCAGCGGGAAGTTCTGCATGTTGCGCGCGCCGACCTGGATCACGTCGGCCACCTCCAGCACCGGCTCCAGGTCGCGGGCGTCCATCAGCTCCGTGACGATCGGCAGGCCGGTGCGCTGCTTGGCCTCCGCCAGCAGCCGCAGCCCCTCGGTGCCGAGCCCCTGGAAGGCGTACGGGGAGGTGCGCGGCTTGTAGGCGCCGCCGCGCAGCATCGCCGCGCCGGCCTGCATGACCACGTCGGCGGTGCGCATCACCTGCTCGCGCGATTCGACCGTGCACGGCCCGGCGATCAGGGCGAAGTGCTCGCCGCCGATCCTGTGGCCCGCCACCTCCAGAACCGTTCGCTCGCCGTGGCGGATCTGCGCGGAGGCGAGCTTGTAGGGCTTCAGGATCGGGACGACCCGCTCCACCCCCGGCAGCCCCTCCAGGCCGAGGTTGCCGACGCTCAGGTCGGAGTCCTCGTCCCCGATCGCGCCGATCACCGTCACGCGCGCGCCACTGCTGCGGTGGGCGCGCGCGCCGGCTCGCTCCACCTTCGCGACGACAGACTCGATCTCCGTCTCGGTCGCCGTCTCCTTCATCACGATCATCATCGACTCATCCTTTCAAGTACGGGCATCTCGTGAGCCTGCGCGGGAGTGGCGCTCGTCCCGGAGGGACCGTGTGCGACCTCGCAGGCCTCCGCTCACTCGGAGGCGGGCCGGAGCGCCTAGCTAAATCGCCAGGCGCGATAGGACGACCGGTACGGCAGGCGAGCTGGAGGTGTCGGGAGGGCGCGCTGCATGGGTCGTCTCACACATCTTTTAGCAGAGCTCAGAGGATCTCGGCAAGCGCTGAGAGGAAGCGCTCGTTCTCCTCGGAGGTCCCGTAGCTGACCCGCAGGGCTCCCGGCCGGCCGAGCGCGCCGCCGGCGCGGACGAGGATCCCCCGCTCGGCGAGTGCCCGCACCACCCGCTCCTCCCGCCGCGCGGCCTCCTGGAGCTCCTGCTCATCGCGCCGCTCCGGCCCACCGCGCAGCGGGCCGTCGAGGTCGAACCAGCTGAAGTTGGTCTGCGAGGCGGCCGGGCCGATTCCGAGGGCGCGCAGACGCTCCTCCACGCTGATCCGCTCGGCGATCGTGCGGGTCACCCGCTCGGCCACCGCATCCTGGTGGGCGAGCGCCTCCACGGCGGCCGCCTGCGCCACCGAGTTTGAGAAGAACGGCTGGCGGACCTGGTTCACGGCGTGCGGCAGGTCGACCGCGCCGCAGAGGGCGAAGCCGACCCGCAGCCCGCAGAGCCCGTACACCTTCGAGAAGGTGCGAAGCAGCACCAGGTTGGGATGCTCCGAGAGCAGGTCGACGGTCGCGTCCGGGTCGTGGCTGAGGTTGAACTCGCAGTAGGCCTCATCGAGGATCACGCAGACGTGAGGCGGGATCTTCTGGAGGAAGTCGGCGATCCGCTGGAAGTCGACCGCGGTGCTCGTCGGGTTGTTCGGATTGCAGACGATGAGAAGCCGCGTGGCGACCGTCACCTCGGCGGCCATCGCCTCCAGGTCGTGGCGATCCTGATCGTCCAGCGCCACGGTGATAGCCCGCGCCCCGGACGCGGCGGCGAGATGGGGGTAGACCGAGAAGGCGGGCCAGGAGTAGACGAGCTCGGCTCCCGGCTCCAGCAGCGCCTCGCCGGCCGCCAGCAGGATGTCGCAGGAGCCGTTGCCGATCGCGATCCGCTCCGATGGGACGCCATAGCGATCTGAGAGGGCGGCCCGCAGCGCGCCCGCGGTCGGATCCGGATAGCGGTTGAGAGTGGCCAGCTCGCGCTCGATCGCCTCCCTGACCGCAGGCAGCGGGGGCCACGGAGACTCGTTGGAGGCCAGGCGCGTGAGCGGCCCCTTCCAGGCGTAGCCCTCAGCCGCCGGGTACGCGGGGATCCGGGCGATCCTGGCTGAGAGCTCGAGTGCCACGCGGGAGATTGTGGCGCAGCGCGCCGCGTCGTGCCCGGGGACGGCGTCGATGCCGGCGCGCCGAGCGCGCCCCCGCAGTGAGCGTCAGCCTGCGCGCGATCTGCCAGCTGGCACCCTCGCGGTCCTGGACCGTCACGATCAGCCTCACGTGCAGCGCGTGCATCCGCTGCAGCAGCCGGCGGCCGGCGCC
Organism: Solirubrobacterales bacterium; assembly: GCA_027314825.1. Taxonomy (GTDB): domain Bacteria; phylum Actinomycetota; class Thermoleophilia; order Solirubrobacterales; family Solirubrobacteraceae; genus Palsa-744. The sequence continues at coordinate 7,606 of DAHVAB010000022.1, read as the reverse complement.
GGTGAGCCGCAGCGCGATCAAGCCGGTGCCCTTGAGCGCGATCGTCTCCTTGAGATGGCCGATCGCGATGCGTCTGAGGTGGCGCTTGCGGCCCGTGCCGTCATCCACGATCGCGACGAGGCTCGCCTTGAGGCCGCACGCTGGCGGGCACTGCGCGTGGCCGAGGGAGATCCGGCCAAGGCCTGAAAGACGGCTGCCGCCGGCCGGCAGGCCGAGCAGGCGGGCCATCTCGACGGCGCTGTAGTGGACGCCGGGCGCTTCGGGGGCCGCGCTCGTCACCGTTCGCGTGGTCGTGACCGAGGTGGTGGCGAGCGTCGTCGATGTGACTGGCTGCGTGCTCGTGGCGGTCGTCGTGCTCGTGAGCGTCGTGGTCCCGGCCGGTTCGCCGGTGACGTCAATGCTCTGCGTATCGCTCGCCGTGAGATCGCTGTTGCTTTCCACTTCGAGCGTGACCTGGTAGGTGCCGGCTTCCTTGTACGCGTGTTCCACTTCCCTGCCCGACGCAGACGGGCTGCCGTCGCCGAAGCTCCACGTGTACCTGGTGATCGCACCGGCTTCGGTGCTGCTCGGCGAGCCGTTGAACGAGAACGTCCTCGCCGCGGCCTGCGACACCACGAATGAGGAGCCGACCCGCGGCGCCCGCGTCACGCACCCGCCGGCCGCATTGCTCCACTCGCGCTGCAACAGGTAGTGCCCGCCGTCGATTTCCTGGTTATACGCGGACGTCCCGGAGCTGCCGCCCAGCAGCGGGCCGTAGGCATCGGTCGACGGGTTGGCGTCTTCGGAGGCGTCGAAGAACGGGTAGTCGCACTTGTCGGCCACCTCGTATCCACTGTGGTCGAACCACGCGTTGCCGAGCGGGTCGGTGACCGCCTCGTTGTCCTCGTGGCTGATTATGTTGATCTCATCGTCGGCCGGGGCTCCGTTCGGCTGCGATGGCGTCCTGCAGCCTTCCACGTCGTCATAGGGCATGTTCGCGTAGACGACGGGCGTGCTCACTCCGCTGCTTTCGATGTTGAACGCGCTGTGGTAGGCGCAGTAGAAGTTGGTGTTGCAGGCGACCGTGCCTTCTTCGGAGCCGGCGCAGCTGTTGACTCCCTGCGGCGTCAGAACGAAGTAGATCGCTTTCAATCCCCTCGGCAGGGACGGGTGCTTGTGCAAGAAGTCGAAGAGCCCTTCGGCCAGCTGGTAGTTCTTTTCGCCGGTCGCGCTTTCCGCATCGGAGATGCACGGCTGTCCGGACGGCGGGTAGCGTTCTTCCCCCGTGGTGGGCATGGGGCAGGTGGAGGTCAGTCGTGCCGGATACGGTTCTTCGTCCCGGAAGCTCTGACCGAATTCGACCTGGTATTCGCCGGCGGTGGAGTCGCCGTAGAGCCTGTCCACCGAATAGACGTTGTTGAAGGCGCCGCTTTCCACCGCGACCCTCTGCAGGAACTGTTCGATGCTCGTCATGTAACCGGCGGGAAGCGCAGTGAAGGTGGTGCCGGGCTGACCGTTCTTCGACGGTTCGGAGGGTTCCCAGTCGATCAGGTACAGCTTCACCTTGTGCATCACTTCGCCGCCGTGATATTCGAGCGGCTGCGAGCCACACGAGGCTTCGCATACGCCACCGGCGAACGCGGATGCGTGCGGGAACGACCACGGACCGGCAGCGGCGGCGCGCCTCCGTGGCACGATGCCGTGGGCTGCGCTGTGGGCAAGGCGGAATGGGCTGCTGGCGCCGCTCAGGCGCAGCGCGGGCCGCACCGGACGCATCCGGGCGCCCCACGCCGCTCCGGAGAGGACCGTCGCCAGCGCAAGCATGCCCACGGCCAGCACGCAGAGCAGGCGCCGCCCGCCAGAGCCAGCTGTCCCGCTCCTCTCCATCATCCCTACGACGTCGGCATGGAGGGGCGGGATCCTTGAGCCGCCGCCGGCATCACTGCGCCGATCGCAGGTCGGCCCGCAGCACGCTCGCTCCGCGCAGGTAGACGTGGCGGGCCGGACGCTCACCCTCTGGGTAGCAATGGATCAGCACCCTTATCACCTTCGGGAGCGAGCCGGGCACCGGGATCTCCTGCGCGCACATCAGCGGCACCGCGTCGAAGCCGAGCGCGCGGGCGGCGACAGCCGGGAACTCGGCGTTCAGGTCCTCGGTCATCGTGAAGATGCAGCTGACGGCGTCCTGCGGCCTCAGCGCGTTCTGGTCCATCAGCTCCCGCATCAGCTCGGTCGTCGCCGCCAGGATCTCATCGGCCTCGTTTCGCTGGACGGTGATCGCGCCCCGCAGGGCGCGCAGGCGGGGGGCCGGAGCGCTCACGGGCGCGATTCTCCCACAGCGGGCCGCCCGGGCCGCCACCGGCAGAGCCTGACCGGCCACCAGCAGAGCCCGACCGGCCACCAGCAGAGCCCGACCGACCGGCCGCGGCCCGCGAGCCGCCCGCAGCCGCCCGCAGCGCGGCGACCTCCGCCTCGCCGAGCCGCCGGTGCGCGCCCTCGGCCAGGCCGTCTAGGCGCAGCGGGCCGAAGGCGACGCGGCGCAGCTCCAGGACCGGGTGGCCGACCGCGTCGAGCATCCGCCGCACCTGCCGGTTGCGGCCCTCGTGAATCGTGATTCGCAGCCGGCCCTCGCCGAGGCGCTCCACGCGCGCGGGCGCGGTCCGCCCGTCCTCCAGGCGCACGCCCTCCCGCAGCGTTCGCAGCGAGCGCTCGCTCACCCGGCCACCGCCCACCCTCGCCTCATACGTCTTGCGAACCTCGAAGGACGGGTGGGTGAGCGCATGGGCGAGCGGCCCGTCGTTGCTCAGCAGGATCAGCCCGGAGCTGTCCATGTCCAGGCGCCCGACCGGGTAGAGCCGCCGCCGCTCCCCGGGCACGAGCTCCACGACGGTCGCTCGCCCGTGCGGGTCGGAGGCGGTGGAGAGAACCCCGACCGGCTTGTGCAGCGCATAGACCACGGCCTGCTCGAACCCCTGCACGGGGCGGCCGTCCACGGCCACCTCCGCATCGGCGCTGACGTCTCTCGCGGGGTCGCGGACCACCCGCCCGGCGAGCGTCACCCGGCCTTCGGCCACGAGCGTCTCGCAGGCGCGGCGGGAGGCCACTCCGCAGTGGGCGAGGTGCTTGGCGAGGCGCATCTGCTGCAAGATAGGTGCATGGACCTCGATCTGCTCTCGCAGACTCTCGCGGAGATCGGCCAGCCGGCATACCGGGCCGGACAGGTGTGGCGATGGCTGGCCGCCGGCGCCGGCTGGCAGGAGATGACCAACCTGCCCTCCAGCCTGCGAGGCGAGCTGGCCGAGCGGCTGCCTCTCTCCAGCCTCACCCTCCGCGAGGAGGCCCATGCCCGCGACGGCACCGTGAAGGCGCTCCTGCACACCGCCGACGGACGGCCGCTGGAGGCGGTGATGATGCGCTACCGCGACGGGCGGCGCTCGATCTGCCTCTCCTCCCAGTCGGGCTGCCCTTTGACGTGCAGCTTCTGCGCGACCGGCACGATGCGCTTCGCCCGCAACCTGACGGCGTCGGAGATCCTCGATCAGGCCCTGCACTTCACCCGCCGCCTGCGCCGTGCCGAGGAGGAGGATTCTCTGAGGCGCCCGCGGGGGCGGGCGCCTGCGCGGGTCGCGCCCGGCACGGATGCGGCGGCGACGCTGACCAACGCCGTGTTCATGGGAATGGGTGAGCCGATGATGAACCTGGACGCGGTCCTGGCCGCGTGCGAGCGGCTGCCGGATCTCGGGATCGGCCACCGCAGCATCACGATCTCCACGGTCGGCTGGATCCCCGGGATCGAACGGCTCGCCTCCCAGGCGATGCCGGTGCGCCTGGCGATCTCGCTGCACGCTGCCGAAGAGGATCTGCGCAGTGAGCTGATGCCTGTGAACGATCGCTACCCGCTCGATCAGGTGATCGAGGCGTGCGCCGCCTTCTACGCCGCCCGCAAACGGCGCATCTTCGTCGAGTACGTGATGCTCGCCGGCGTCAACGATCGCTACGAGCAGGCGCTGGCGCTCGCGCGGCTGCTCGGCGCCGTCCGCGGCACGGCGGGCAGCACGATCTTCAAGGTCAACCTGATCCCTTACAACCCGACCGCGACCTCGGCCGGCTTCGCCGGCTCAAATCGTGACTCGATCGAGGCGTTCAGGTCGGTCCTGGCCGATCGCGGGATTCCGGTGACCGTGAGGCTCACCCGCGGTCGTGACATCGCGGCAGCTTGCGGGCAGCTCGCGGCCGCGGCCGGCTAGTCGCCCCACCGGCGCGCGCCTCGCCCGCTCGCAGCAGCCGCGCCCGGCTAGTCGGCCCCACCGGCGCGTGCCTCGCCCGCTCGCAGCAGCCGCTGGCGCAGGTCCTCCTGCTCCTCCGGGGAGGGGTCCCACTCCGAGACGTCGGGCAGATCCTCGATCGCGGTGAGGCCGAACAGCTTCAGGAACAGGGTGCTGGTGCGGTACAGCGCGGCGCCGAACTCCGAGCGGCCGGCCTCCTCGATCAGGCCGCGGTCCAGCAGCGCAGCGGCCGCCGAGTCGGCTGACACCCCGCGGATCCGGCCGATCTCCGGCCGGGAGACCGGCTGCAGATAGGCGACGATCGCGAGCGTCTCGGTCTGGGCCGGGGTGAGCGTCGCGACCCGCGGGCGGCTGAACAGGCGCCGGGCGGCCGGCTCGGCGGCCGGAACGCTCGCCAGCGTGAAGCCGCCGGCCAGCTCGCGCAGGCACAGGCCGCGGGTGGCGGCGCCGGTCGCGACCCCGGGGTCAGGGCCGGTGCCGAGCGTCTCTCCGAGCAGTGCGAGAGCGGCGCGCACCCGATCCTCGTCGGCCTGCGCGGCCTCGGCCAGCTCGGCCACCGAGAGCGGGTCGGGCGAGAGGAACAGCAGCGCCTCCAGGATTGCGGCGAGCGAATCCTCGACCTCGGCGGGCTCCGCCGGGTCGCCCGCCGGGTCGCCCGCCGGCGTGGACTGCGTCACCTGCGCGGACTCCGCGGGCTCTGTGGCGCTCTCATCGCTCACCGCGCCGCCCTCACCGTGATCTCGCCGAAGCACTCCTGCTGCTCCCAGCTGGCCTCTCCGCGCTTGTAGAGCTCCAGCAGCGCAAAGACGGTCACCGCGACCGTCACCCGATCGGCGTCGGCGACCGCCTCGTCGAAGGAGAAGCCGCCGTTCGCGCCGCGAGCGCGAAGCAGTCCCCTGAGGTGGGCGAGGCGCTCGGCGACGCTGACCCGCGGGATCGTCATGTGACGCAGGCTGATCGGGGGCGGCAGCCTCAGCAGCGAGCCGATCGCCTCCCCGAGCGCGCTCGCGCTCTGCGAGCCGCCGTCCGGCTCAACGACCGTGCGGCGCAGGTGGGCCGGCAGTGGCGCGGCGCGGTAGCGGTGGCCCTCCTCGGCGGCCAGCAGCTCGCGCAGGTGCGCGCCGGCCGCGCGGTAGCGCTGCGCCTGCAGCATTCGCGCGAGCAGCTCCTCGGCGGCCTGCTCGGGCTCCAGCTCCAGGAGCTCCTCGTCCTCCTCGCCGGCGATCAGAAGCCGCGACTTCAGCTCCAGCAGGGCGGCGATCAGGACGATGAACTCTGTCGCCGACTCCAGGTCGAGCTCTCCGCGGGCCTCCAGATGGTCGAGGTATGCGAGCACCACTTCGGCCAGCTGCAGCTCCATCAGGTCGACCTCCTCGCGCAGCACGAGGGTCAGCAGCAGGTCGAACGGGCCGCTGAAGACGTCCAGGTCGAGCTCGAGTGAGGCGACGCTCATCGCGTCACGGTAGCGAGCGGTCCCGACGGGGCGCGCCCACGCCCATCCGCTCGCGCACGTCCGCGAGCGTCGCCGCGGCGATCTCCCGCGCCCGCTGCGCCCCCTCGCAGAGGATGGCCTCAAGGGCGGCCTCGTCGGCCCTGCGCTCGAGGTAGCCCTCTCGCACCGGCGCGAGCAGCTCCACCACGGCCTCCGCGGTCGCCGCCTTCAGGTCTCCATATCCGCGGGCGCCGGCCATCTCCCGCTCCACCTGCTCCGGGGAGGCGCCCCGCGCGACGGCGAGGATCTCGATCAGGTTCGAGACGCCCGGCTTCTCGGGGCTCCTCGCGATCTCCGTCCCGGAGTCGGTGACAGCGCGCCTGATCTTCTTCTCGATCTGCTTCGGCTCATCCAGCACGTACACCGTGCCCTCCTGCGAGGAGCCGGTCGTCGACATCTTCCTGGTCGGGTCCTGCAGGTCCATGATCCGTGCCCCCACCTCCGGGATCCGGTGCTCGGGCACCACGAGCACGTCGCTGCCGCCGCCGAAGCGCTGGTTGAAGCGGCGGGCGACATCGCGCATCAGCTCCAGGTGCTCGCGCTGGTCCTCGCCGACCGGCACCTCGTGCGCACGGTAGGCGAGCACGTCCGCGGCCTGCAGCACCGGGTAGACGAGCAGTCCCGCGGAGACGAGCTCGCGCTGGGCCGTCGACTTGTCGCGGAACTGGTGCATCCGTTGCAGGCGCCCCAGCTCCGTGACCGAGCAGAGCAGCCAGGTCAGCTCGGTGTGCTCGACCACGTCGCTCTGCCTGAAGAGGATGCACCGTCGCGGGTCGAGGCCGGCGGCGAGCAGCAGCGCGGTGAGGTCGTAGAGGCTGCTGCGCAGCTGCGCAGGGTCGTAGGCGACCGTGATCGCGTGCAGGTCGACTATGCAATAGAGCGCCTGCCCGCGCTCCTGGCCTGAGACGTACTGCATGATCGCGCCGATGTAGTTGCCGAGATGCTTGGAGCCGGTCGGCTGGATCCCCGAGAAGATGCGCATCGGGGCGGGAGGCTACTGGAGCCGGTGGCCGTACCCGGCGGGCGCAGGGCGCGGCGCGCGATCCGTCCGGGGGGATCTGCTCCGATCGGGTGGCCGTAGGCGGCGGGCGCAGGGCGCGGCGCGCGATCCGTCCGGGGGGATCTGCTTCAATCGGGTGGCTATGAGCGCGACCGAGGAGCTCACGGGGTCGGCCGCGCCGCGCACGGGCACGCGCGAGGAGCCCGTCGCGGCCGGTGCAGGCGCCTCTCAGTCCGGGCCGGCGCCCGCGGACGGGCGGCCGCTCGCGCTGCCCCCGGCGGTACGGCTGCCGCGGACGCTGCAGCAGCTGCGCTTCAGCATGCGTCAGGCCTCCTTCTTCGCCGCCAGCCAGCGGCGCCTGGGCGACACGTTCCGGATGCGGGCTCAGCTGCAGGACGACTGGGTGACCGTCACGAGCCATCCCGACCATGTCCGCTCGCTGTTCACCGCCGCGGCCGAGCTGGCCCCTTCGCTGACCGGCGAGTCGCCGCTGCGTCCCGTCGTCGGGCCGAACTCGGTGCTCACGCTGCTCGGGCCCCGTCACCTGCGCCAGCGCAAGCTGCTGCTGCCACCGTTCCACGGAGAGGCCGTCCAGCGTTACGTGCAGATGATCGAAGCGGCGGCGGAGCGGGAGATCGACAGCTGGCCGGTCGGGGAGCCGTTCGCGTTGGCGCCGAAGATGCAGAAGATCACCCTGGAGGTGATCATGTCCGGGATCTTCGGGATCGAGGGCCTGCCCGCCAAGGGGAGCCTGGAGCGGCGGCTGCGCGATGAGATCCGTAACGTGCTCGACTTCTCCACCAGGCCGCTCGCGATCGTCGCCGAGATGGTGCTGCTGCGTGGCGAGCG
>DAHVAB010000229.1 GCA_027314825.1 Solirubrobacterales bacterium | reverse complement strand
ACGCTCGACCGGCTCGCCGCGGACCTACGCGCCGAGTTTCCAGAGATGACCGGCCTTTCGCGCACGAACCTCAAGTACATGCGCCAGTTCGCAGCTCGGTGGCCCGATCGCCAAATTGGCCAACAGGCTGTTGGCCAATTGCCGTGGGGTCATAACATCGTGCTGCTACAGAAGCTGGATGCCGCTGCCGAGCGCAACTGGTACGCCCGCCAGGCAGTGGAGCACGGCTGGTCTCGCAAGCTGCTGGAGCACCACATCGCCACACGCCTACACGAGCGGCAAGGTGGCGCGATCACGAACTTCGCGCAGACGCTGCCCGCGGCCGAGCGCGAGCTCGCGCAACAGATCCTCCACGAGGACTACAACCTCGAGTTCCTCGGCGTCTCCGAGGACGCCCGCGAGCGCGGCCTGGAGCGCTCGCTGGTCGCCGAGATCGAGGGCTTCATGATCGAGCTCGGTGCCGGCTTCGCGTTCGTCGGACGCCAGGTACCGCTCGACGTCGACGGCGAGGAGTTCTTCATCGACCTCCTCTTCTTCCACATCCCCCTGAACCGCTACGTCGTGATCGAGCTCGAGCTCGGCAAGTTCCGCCCCCAATACGCCGGGCAGATCAACTTCTACGTCAACATCGTCGACGACACCATCCGCGGCGAGCACCACGATCCCACGATCGGGCTCGTGCTCTGCGCCAGCCGCAACCAGACGGTCGCCCGCTACGCCCTGCAAGGCATCAGAGGACCCGTCGGCGTCGCCCGCTACAGCGCCGCGCCGGCTCTCCTGGAGCACGTCCCCGAGGAGATGCGCGACCGGCTGCCTCGCACAGAGCAGATCAGCGCCGGCGTCCAACAGATCGTCGACCGCCACCACGACGCGATCGACGGCGACGATTGACCGGGATGAGGAGCTGCTCGGCATCGCGTTCGCCGGCTGCGCCTCCCCGCGCGTAACCGGCGCCTGAGCCTGGCAGCGAGATCCTGGCTAGCCTGAATCACGATGGCCACGCAGACACAGCCCTCGACCCTCGAACAGTTGGATTCGCTGCTCGAGCAGCGGGCAGTCCGCGAGAAGAAGTGGCGCGAAGAGCTCCCAGCGCAGCGAGCCAAAATGCTCGCAACGGGGATCATCCTCGATGAGCTCGCCCGCACCTCGCCACTCGCTCCGCCGCCTCGACGCAGAGACGTCGAAGTAGCCCTGGCAGCGCCCGATACGCAATGGGCGAACAGCGTCGCGGCGCGGCTCTCAGCGGCGTTGCCAGGCGCGAGAGTCATGCTTGGCGAGATGCCGGAGCAGCCGCCCCAGACAGCGCTGCCCGTTCCCTTCAGAGTCGCCTGCCTGGTCTCGGGTGTCCGAGGCAGACATGCGAGCCAGCGCGTACGTGCGGCGCTCGAGCAGATGGACGACCTGAAGACGGCCTACAGCAGCGCGCTCAAGCTCATCGTCGTCTCACCGCGCGGCTGAGCAGCAACGATCCCGCGACAGGACAGCCACTGCGGGCGTGCGACGTCGTGCGCGAGGGGGGGAGCAGATCCTCGGCATGCGTCACAATCGGGAGCGTGCGGAACGATGGCAAGCCTGGTGGAGAGCATTGAGCGATGAGCAGAGAGGCCAATACACAAGAGCCCGCGGACGTCGGCCCCGACGCCGCGACTGAGGCAAGCACCCTTGTGGCCGAGGCCGACATGCTGCTCGCACACGCGTTGCCGACGGGCAGCCTTCCATCGCCGGAGAAGGCGGCAAGCTTTCTTCGGCAGGGCAAGCTCGAGGCGGTGCTCGCACTCTACGGGCGGGCGATGCGACTCCAACCGAACGAGAGCGCGCACCCGTGGAACCTCGCGAGCGCACTGGGACGTCTCGGCGTCGACGATCTCGCGACGGCGTTCATGGTGCGCGCCATTCACATAGCGCAAGAGTCCGGCGAGGCGCAGTGGTCCGGCACAGACGCACACCTGGCGTTGGCGGAGCTGGCGATCGACGCTGGCGAGAGCGATCTGGCGCTCACCGCTCTCGCACGCGCCAAGGCGCTCGACGGCGCAGGCTCCCACGAGCAGCAGATCCAGGCGCTTCTCGGCGAGATCCGTGCGGCGCGCTCCGATCCGCAGCCACAAGCCTCGCTGGCCGGCCTTCTGAACCGGCTCGCCGCCTGAGCACGCCACCCGCGCCCAGCACGGAAACCGGCCAAATCCACGCCGCCCGCACTCCGCTCGCACCGGCACGAAGTGAGGCTGGCGAGGTAAGCCGTCCGAAACGTTTGCGAACATCCGTTCGATGACAACGACCGCTCGCAGACCGCGCCGAGGCCGCAATGGCAGCCGGTGACCTGCCGGAGTCCGGCTACGCGGTCGCCTACGCCGAGGCGCAGAGAAGCTTGGACGAGCAGGAGCGTGCAGTCGTCGAGCTGCGCACTCGCGCCGGCACGCTGATCGCGGCGGCCGCGATCACCATGTCTTTCTTCGGCGGCCACGCGCTGCTCAACGACGACCTCCATGCCTTTGGATGGGTCGCGATCGGGTGCTTCGCGCTGGTCGGACTGGCTGTGCTGCTGATTCTCTGGCCACGCCGCGACTGGGAGTTCTCCCTGGCGCCCAGCGAGTTCATCGCCACCTACCTGGAGCCGGAGCATGGAGAGCCCCTCCAGCTTCAGCTCATCCTCCGCGACCTGGCGCTACACATGGGCCGCAGCGCCGCGCTCAACCGGCGACAGCTGCGAACGCTGATGATCACGTTCCGTACAGGCGTGCTGCTTCTCGTCATCGAGGTGCTCGCGTGGGTTCTCGCACTGCTCCTCCACGGCTAGACTGATAGCTATGTCCGACAAGCCGCCACAGAAGCCGCAGCCATCCGGACCACCCAAGCCGCTGCGGCCGAGTCCGATGGTGGGCGAGACGCGCGGCGGCTCGCAACGGCCGCCGGCCGACCGGCGGCGCGGCTGAGACGAGCCGGCCTGAATCGCGACCGCGAGCTGCACTGCGTGAGCACCGAGAGTGAACAGAGCCCGTTCCCGCGGGGCCTAATCACGCGCGGCTACCCTCTCGACCGGGAGGAGAAGGCCGCCCTGCAGGAGGCGCTCCGCGAGATCGAGGACGCCCGCTCACAGAGCCAGACCCACGACGGCGCATTCCCGGAGAGTCGCTCCCCCGATCGTTGAACGCTTGCACGCCCCGGCGCAGCGGTGGCGGGCGGCGCGGGCGCAGACCGGCCGCTGGCCCAGATCGCTCGCAGGGCCAGCCGGGCGCGTTGGTAGCATCGCCATATGGCAGCGAGCACCACCCATACAGACGAGCTCGATGAGCTGCGCGCCAGAATCCGGCGCTCGCTTCAGGGCATCGTCCAACGCGACGCGGACGTGGAGGTCGGCTGGAAGGAGCGAAGCCCCGAGGCCTCCGAAGTGCTCGTGGTCGTGACCCTGCCGCACCCGGGCGAGGGTCGCGGGTGGGGCGAGGAGAAGAGAAACGCCATCTGGACCGCGGTGCGCACCGCGACCGCCGAAGTAATGCCGTGGGCTGTTGCCACAACCCGGCTGACCTCCGGCGGAGACGATGCCTAAGGGCACGCCGTCGGATCCCCTGGATCCCCGCTTCCTCGTCGAACACGCCGAACGTTTGACACGCAGCGCGCTTGTGGTCCGTGCGGACGCGGGCTAGCCTGTTGACATGGCGCTCGCCCCACCGCCCGTCAGGACCGCTGAGGAGCTGCTGCGAATGCGCGGGGGGCCGATTCGTCGCGAGCTTGTGCGGGGAGAGCTGCGCGAGATGAGCCCCGCCGGCGCCAGGCATGGGCGACTTCCGGCGCGGATCGCACGGCTGCTGGACGCATACGCCGCCCAGACGGGCGCCGGCGTGACCTTCGGGGCAGAGACGGGATTCGTGCTCGCCCGGGACCCGGACACGGTTCGCGCCCCGGATGCCGCCTTCGTTTCCAAGGAGCGGTTCGAGGCGGTGGGCGACACCGCGAAGTTCTGGCCCGGTGCGCCCGACCTGGCCGTCGAGGTGATCTCGCCCACCGACAGCTTCCACGAGGTGCAGGAGAAGGCGCTGGAATGGACCCACGCCGGCAGCACCGCCGTGCTCGTGCTCGACCCGGAGAGGCGCACAGCGACCATATACCGCGCCGGCGGGCACGCGCACGTCCACACCGAGCAGGAGACGCTCGATTTGAGCGACGCCGTGCCCGGCTTCGAGCTGAGCATCACCGAGCTGTTCGCCTGAGCTCGACAGGCGACGCCAGGCTCGCGGTGCCGAGCCGGCGACGCGAAGGCCGCTCAGAGGCGGGCCGCGTTGAGCCGCACGATCGCATCCGCGATCTCCGCCGGGCGGCGCTCCTCGATGAAATGCGGCTCCCCGACGAAGACCTCGATGTTTCCCTCGACCTCGAGGCGAGATCCGAGGCTCCCGGGGCGCGGAGGATCGTGCCGGCACGCCCGAGTCTCGACCGGGGCCGACTGAGCCCACCGGTAGTCGGCATCAACCATTTCGCGCCAGCTTTGGCCGCGCTCCCGGAGGCCGATGTTGGCGATAAGCCTCACAGGAAAGCCAGATCCACTGCGAGAGGATCGTGCGATGCGGGCGAA
>DAHVAB010000228.1 GCA_027314825.1 Solirubrobacterales bacterium | reverse complement strand
CGGCCGGCGCGGCCACGGCATGCTCCGCCGTGGAGCCTCCGCCCGCCGCCCGCGGGCGGCCCTGCCCCGCTCGCGCAGGGGCGCGCTCGCCTCGCCCCGCCTGGCCAGGCGCCGGCGGATAGCGCGGTCTGTGAGCTTCTGGACCGTGTTCTGAGGGCATCGCGGCTGCTCCGAGAGGGACCTATATTCTGGAAGATGGACGGTGAGAGTGTGCCGCACGCCCCCGATGGCTCCTGCGAGGACGGCCCCGCCGGGCGCGAGACCCGCCCCGCGGGACGCGAAACGAGCCCCGCCGAACGCGAAACGAGCCCCGCCGGCCGCGAGACCCGCCCCGCCGGCCGCGCGGACGGCCCCGGCCGCCTTCTAGTCTGCCCGACTCCGATCGGAAACCTGCAGGATGTCACCCTGCGGGTGCTCGACGCGCTGGCGAGCGCAGACGCGATCGCCTGCGAGGACACCCGCCGGACCGGCCTCCTGCTGGAGCGCCACGGCCTGCGCGGCCCGGGGACCTCGCTGATCAGCCTGCACGAGCGCAACGAGCGCGCCCGCTGCGAGGAGCTGCTGCGCCGCGTGCGCGGGGGCGAGACGGTCGCGTTGGTCAGCGACGCGGGGATGCCGCTGATCTCCGACCCCGGGTTTCTGCTCGTGCGCGCCGCGATCGCGGAGGATCTGCCGGTGGAGGTGCTGCCGGGGCCGAGCGCGGCGCTCACCGCGCTGGTCGCATCCGGTCTGCCGGTCGCGAGCTTCCGCTTCGTCGGATTCCTGCCGCGCAAGCGCGGCCAGCGCGAGCGGATGCTGGCGCAGGCGCAGGAGACGCTGATCGCCTTCGAGTCTCCCCATCGACTGGCGGCCACGCTGCAGATGCTCGCCTCGCTGGATCCGGACCGTCCGGCCGCGGTCTGCCGCGAGCTGACCAAGCTCCACGAAGAGGTCGCGCGCGGCGCCGCGGCGCAGCTCGCGCCGCGCTTCGGCGAGCGCGCGCCGAAGGGAGAGGTCGTGCTCGTGGTGGGGGCTGCGGACCGGCCCGCCGCGGCCGAGCGGGTCACCGTGCCGGCCCGCCGCGACTGAGCGCTCGCCCGCACCGCGACCGCCCTGCGACCGGGCGGCAACCGCGCCGCGACCGTCCCGCGACTGAGCCGCCCCCACCGCCCGGTAGCCTTCGCCGCCGTGTCCTTCTACGTCACGACCCCCATCTACTACGTTAATGCCGCCCCCCACCTGGGGCATGCGTATACGACGATCGCCGCCGACGTGATGGCCCGCCATCACCGCCAGCGCGGCGAGGATGTGTTCTTTCTGACGGGCACCGACGAGCATGGCGAGCCGGTCGCCGACGCGGCGCGGGCGGCGGGGATCGAGCCGCAGCTGCTGGCCGACCGCAACTCCGAGCGCTTTCGCGCGCTCGCTCCCCGGATCGACGCCTCCAATGACTTCTTCATAAGGACGACCGACGCTCAGCACATGGCCAAGGTGCAGGAGGTGCTCACACGGGTCCGTGAGAACGGCCACGTCTACAAGGGGGTATACGAGGGCTGGTACTGCCCGCGCTGCGCCGACTTCAAGGCCGATAACGAGATCGACGAGGGCAACCTCTGCCCGATCCATCACATAGAGCTGAGCAGGGAGCAGGAGGAGAACTACTTCTTCGCGCTCTCCTCCTTCCAGCAGCGCCTGGAAGCCCTGTACGAGGAGCGTCCCCACTTCCTCGCCCCGCGCACGCGCAGAAACGAGGCGCTCTCCTTCATCAGGTCAGGGCTCCGTGATGTGCCGCTGACGCGAAGGAGGCTCACCTGGGGCGTCCCGGTGCCGTGGGACGCTGAGCATGTCTTCTACGTGTGGTTCGACGCCCTTCTGAACTACTACTCGGCGCTCTCCTACGCCCGCCCCGGCGAGGATCTGACCGCCACCCTGTGGCCGGCCGACTGTCACCTGATAGCCAAGGACATCCTCCGTTTCCATGCCGTCTACTGGCCGGCCCTGCTGATGGCCGCCGATCTGGCGCTGCCGGAGCGGATCTTCGTGCACGGCTACCTGCTGATGGAGGGCGAGAAGATGAGCAAGTCGCTCGGCAACGTGCTCGACCCGTTCGAGGTGATCGACCGCTTCGGCAGCGACGCGCTTCGCTTCTACCTGATCAGGGATGTCTCCTTCGGTCAGGACGGGTCGGTCTCCACGATGGCCTTCGAGCAGCGCTACGCGAGCGAGCTGGCCAACGAGTACGGCAACCTCGCCAGCCGGGTGATCGCGATGCTCGCCCGCTATCGCGACGGCCGGATGCCGGACGCGGCGCTCGACCCTGAGATCGCACCCGAGCTTCAAAGCCTCGCAGGCGAGGTGAGCGGGCTGATCGACGAGGTCCAGCTGACGCAGGGGCTCGATGCGATCTGGCAGCGGGTCAGGCGCCTGAACCGCTATGTGGAGGAGAAGGCGCCCTGGCAGCTCGCCAAGCAGGGCGACCAGGCGCCCCTCGACGCCGCGCTCGCCACGCTGATCACCGGCCTGCGGGTCGTGAGCGTGGTCGCGCACCCCTACCTGCCGGAGGCGACCGGCAAGCTGCTCGATGCGCTGGGAGTGGCCGACCGCTCGCTCGCCGCTGCCGTCCCCTCGCAGCCCCTGCCCGCCCCCGGCGCGCCGATCGCCTCCCTGCCTCCGCTCTTTCCGAAGCCGGAGTGAGCGATGGTGCCTTTGAGCATGCCCGCCACGGCGCCTGCCAGCAGACGCGCGACGGTCCCTGCCAGCATGCACGCAACGGCGCGCGCGATCGCGCCCCCGATCCGATGATCGACAGCCACACCCATCTGCACCTCTGCGAGCAGCCGGACTCCGAGCTGGTGGCCGAAGCGGTCGCGGCCGGGGTTGGCAAGATGCTGACCGTCGGCACCGACGGCGCCTCCTGCCGTCAGGCGCTCGCCGCCGCGGAGGCGTTCCCGCAGGTCCACGCGGCGGTGGGCCGCCATCCCACGCAGGCGCGCGGCTTCGACGATGCCGACCTGGCGGAGCTGAGAGCCCTGGCCGCCCACGAGCGCTGCGTGGCGATCGGCGAGAGCGGCCTCGACTTTCACCATCCGAGCCCGCCGTCGGCGCCGGCGGACGATCAGCGCCGCGCCTTCGCCGCCCAGATAGAGCTGGCGCGCGCCACCGCCAAGCCGCTGGTGATCCACTGCCGGGCCGCCGAGAATGAGGTTCTGGCCCAGCTGGCCTCAGAAGCGGAGGGTGTGAGCGTCGTGATGCACTGCTTCTCGATGCCCGACCGCCTGAGAGAGTGCCTCGATGCCGGGTATGCGATCTCCTTCGCCGGGAACGTCACCTACAGATCGGCCGCCGACCTGGCGGATGCTGCGCGGAGGGTGCCGCAGGAGAGCCTGCTGGTGGAGACCGACGCCCCCTACCTGACTCCGCAGCCGGTGCGCAAGCACCGAAACAGGCCCGCGTTCGTGATGCACACGCTGGCGTTCGTGGCGCAGCTGCGAGGGGTGAGCGTCGACGAGCTGGGGGATCTCGTGCAGTGCAACGCCGAGCGCATCTTCGGATGGTGAGGCTCGGGCAGAACTTCCTCGCAGACCCGAACATCCTCGAGGTGATCGCCCGGGCGGCCCGGCTGGCCCCGGATGACGTCGTGCTGGAGGTGGGAGGCGGCCTCGGCGTGCTCTCGCGTCACCTGGCGCCACGGGTCGCCCACCTGCATGTGGTGGAGATCGACCGGAGCCTCGCCGAGCCGCTCCAGGACGCGCTGAGCGCGTACCCGAATGTCGAGATTCATTGGGGGGACGCGATGAGGATCGATCTCGCCGCGTTGACGCCGCCGCCCACGAAGCTGGTCGCCAACCTGCCCTACGGCATCGCCGCCTCATTGCTGCTGCGCACGATCGAGCTGCTGCCGAGCCTTCAGCTTTGGATCGCGATGGTCCAGCGCGAGGTCGGCGAGCGGCTCGCGGCCCGGCCCGCCGGCGGCAAGGGCGGCAAGGGCGGCAAGGGCGGCAGCGGCGGCAAGGGCGGCAAGGGCGGCAGCGGTGGCGGCAGCAGCGGCGGCAGCAGCGGCGGCGGCAGCGGCGGCGGCAGCGCCAGCGCCAGCGCCTACGGTCTCAGCTCCGTGCTCGCCCAGCTCTCCTGCGAGGTCACCGTGATTCGCCGGATCCCCCGCACCGTGTTTCGCCCGCCGCCGAACGTCGACTCGGTGCTCGTGCAGATGGTCCGCACCGGCCCGGCCGCCTCGCAGAGCGTGCGTGCACTGGCCCGGGCGGCGTTCGCGCACCGCCGCAAGGCGCTCGCCAGGTCCGTCTCGATGACGGCGGCCGCCGACGGGGGCGCTCTCGCGCCGATCTCCCGCGAGCGCATCCAGGAGGCGCTATGCGCGCTCGGCCTGCCGGCGGACGTGAGGGCGGAGAGGCTCTCGGCCGAGCGGATGCGAGAGCTCGCCCGGCTGCTCGGGCTCGACGACGGCGGCGAGGGCTGCCCGTGAGCCCCGCCCCGCCGCCCGCGCTGCCCGGAGGGCGACCGTGAGCCCCGCCCCGCCGCCCGCGCTGCCCGGAGGGCGACCGTGAGCCCCGCCCCGCCGCCCGCGCGGCCCGGAG
>DAHVAB010000227.1 GCA_027314825.1 Solirubrobacterales bacterium | reverse complement strand
CGCCGCCGCTCAGCGCCGCAGCACCGTCTCCGCGCTCAGGCGCAGGGCCATCGCGGCGATCAGGGCGGCGGCGGCATGCACGTCGTCGATGCAGACGGGCTCGACCGGCGAGTGCATGTAGCGGATCGGGATCGAGACCAGCGCGGTCGGCACGCCGCCGCGGCTGATGTGCACCGCGTCGGCGTCGGTGCCGGTGTGGCGGCCCGAGGCCTCGATGGTGAACGGGATCTCCTGCGCGCGCGCGCCCTCGCAGAGCAGCTCGAAGAGCGCGGGGTGCAGCGTCGCCCCCCGACTCACGACCGGCCCGGAGCCGAGCGGGTGCTTGCCGAGATCCTTGATCTCGATCCCGGGCGCGTCGGTCGCATGGGTGACGTCGACGACGATCGCCGCGTCGGGCGCGAGCGAGAAGGCGCTCGTGCGAGAGCCGCCGAAGGTGATCTCCTCCTGGGCGGCCGCGACCGCGATGAGCTCCCAGTCCGGCGCGCCGCCCTCCTGCGCGACCAGGCGCGCCGCCTCCAGGGCGACGAACGAGCCGAGCCGGTTGTCGAGCGCGCGGGAGAGCAGGCGGCCATTCGGGAGCGGCACGGGAGCCGCGTCGAGCACGGCGACATCGCCGACGCGGACCATCTCCGAGGCCTGCTCGCGATCGCGGGCGCCGATGTCGATGTGCAGGTCTCGGATCTCGGCGACCTTCTTGCGCTCCTCATCACGCAGCAGGTGGATCGGCTTCTTGCCGATCGCGCCCGGGATCTCGCGGCCGCCGGCGGTGGATACCGTGACGCGCTGGCCCACCAGGATCTGCGGGTCCCAGCCGCCGACCTCCCGAAACCAGAGGAAGCCGTCGTCGTCGATGTGCGTGACGATCAGGCCGATCTCGTCGATGTGCCCCATCACGATCAGGCGCCTGTTGCCCTCCGCCGGCGGGCCGTGTCCCTCCGCGCTCGGCTGCCCGCCGCTAGGGCCGCTGCCGCTCGGGCTGCCGCCCGGCCCGCTGCCGCGCGGAGCGTGGCCCTCCGCCTGGGCTGCCGCGCCCGCCGGTCGACCGCCTCCCTCGCTCCCGCGGGGCGGCACGAGCGCGCTCGGAGTGCCGACGGCGTCCGTGTGCGTCTGCGCTCCGAAGGAGGCCGCCGCGCGGCGGAAGACCTCGGCCGGCGCGGTCTCATAGCCGGAGGGCCCCTTCGCGGCGAGCAGATCCTGCAGGACGCCGGGGATCACGGTCTCGGCGGCGGGCCGCCCCCCGGCTGTTGTGGTGTCCTCGTCGGTGCTCATCCGAGAAGCCTCCTCAGCACGTACTGGAGGATTCCGCCGTGGCGGTAGTAATCGGCCTCGCGCGGCGTGTCGATCCGCACCCGTGCCGCGAAGGTGATCGGCTCACCGCCACCGCCACCTCCGCCGCCACCATCGCCGCCACCGCCATCATCGCCGCCGCCGCGCCGTGCGGCGATCTGCACCTGCTTCGGCGGGGCGCCGCCGTCGGCCATCGCCTCGGCCAGGCCGGAGATGGTGAAGCTCTCCTCCCCGGTCAGCCCGAGCGATGCTGCGCTCTGGCCGTCGGTGAGCTGCAGCGGCAGCACGCCCATGCCGATCAGGTTGGAGCGGTGGATCCGCTCGAAGCTCTCGGCGATCACGGCGCGGACCCCGAGCAGCCGCGTCCCCTTGGCGGCCCAGTCGCGTGAGGAGCCGGAGCCGTACTCCTTGCCGCCGATCACGATCAGCGGCACGTCTTCTGCGGCGTAGCGCATGGCGGCGTCGTAGATCGACATCTGCTCGGCGCCGCCCGGGCCGCCGGAGCCAGGGTCCGGGCCGCCGGGGCCGCCGGAGCCAGGGTCCGAGCCGCCGTGGCCGCCGGAGCTGGAGCCCGAGCCGCCGCCCCCCGGCATGTGCCAGGTGACCCCGCCCTCCGGCAGCGGCGTGAGCGCGCCGCCCGCGCCCGCCTGCCCGATCAGGTTGCGCAGGCGGATGTTGGCGAAGGTGCCGCGCATCATCACCTCGTGGTTGCCGCGCCGGGAGCCGAAGGAGTTGAAGTCGCGCACCTCGACGCCCTGCTCGCGCAGGTAGAGGCCGGCCGGCCCGTCGCGCTTGATCGAGCCGGCGGGGGAGATGTGATCGGTGGTGACGCTGTCGCCGAGCAGCGCGAGCACGCGTGCGCCCTCGATGTCGGTGACGGCCGGCGGCTGCTTGGGCATGCCCTCGAAGAAGGGCGGCTTGCGGACGTAGGTGGAGTCGGCCTCCCAGGCGAAGCGCTCGCCGCCCGGGACCTCCAGCGACCTCCAGTGCTCATCGCCTGTGAAGACCTCGCCGTAGCTCTTGCGGAACATGTCCGAGGCGATCGCCTGCTGGACCAGATGGTTGACCTCGTGCTCGTCGGGCCAGAGGTCGGCCAGGAGGACGTCGTTGCCGTCGGCGTCGGTGCCGAGCGGCTCCGTGGCCAGGTCGATGTCCATCGTGCCGGCCAGCGCGTAGGCGACGCACAGCGGCGGGGAGGCGAGGTAGTTCATCTTCACGTCCGGGTTGATCCGGCCCTCGAAGTTGCGGTTGCCCGAGAGCACGGAGACGACCGCGAGGTCGTGCTCGGCCACCGCGTCGGAGATCTCCTCCGCGAGCGGCCCGGAGTTGCCGATGCACGTGGTGCAGCCGTAGCCGACGAGGTTGAAGCCGAGCCGCTCCAGCGGCTCGGTGAGGCCGGCTCGGTCCAGGTATTCGGTGACGACCTTGGAGCCCGGCGCCAGCGACGTCTTCACCCACGGCTTGCGCGTGAGCCCTCGGGCCACCGCGTTGCGGGCCAGGATGCCGGCGCCGATCATCACCGAGGGGTTGGAGGTGTTGGTGCAGCTCGTGATGGCCGCGATCACCACGTCGCCGTTGTCGAGCTCCATCTCCTCGCCGTCGATGCTGAGATGGGCGCGGCCGCGCCCGCTCTGGGGGAGAGTCGTGCTGGCGGCGGCCGGCGCGCCCGCCGGCGGGCGGGTCGTGGTTGTGGCGGCGGGCGGATGGCCGGGAACGCCGTTGGCAAGAGGATCGGATGCCGGGTATGAGGCTGCGACCGCCTCGTCGTGGGCGTCATCCGGGGGCGCGGCGTCGCCGAGATAGCCCTGAAGGGCGGCGCGGAAGGAAGCCTTGGAGTCGCTCAGCGAGATCCGGTCCTGCGGCCGCTTGGGGCCGGCGAGGCTCGGCACGACCTCGCCGAGGTCGAGCTCCATCACATCGGAGTAGATCGGCTCCGGGGAGTCCTCCCCATGCCAGAGCCCCTGCTCGCGGGCGTAGGCCTCGACCAGCTCGATCCGCTGCGTTGGCCGCCCGGAGAAGCGCAGGTAGCGAAGGGTCTCGGAGTCGATCGGGAAGATCGCGCAGGTGGAGCCGAACTCGGGGGACATGTTGCCGATCGTGGCCCGGTCGGCGAGCGGCAGGCCCGCGAGGCCCTCGCCGAAGAACTCGACGAACATCCCGACGACCCCGCGCTCGCGTAGCCGCTCGGTGACGGTGAGCACGAGATCGGTCGCGGTCGCGCCGGCGGGCAGGCGGCCGTGCAGCTTGAAGCCGAGCACCTGCGGGATCAGCATCGACATCGGCTGGCCGAGCATCGCCGCCTCCGCCTCGATCCCGCCGACGCCCCAGCCGAGCACGCCCAGGCCGTTCACCATCGTCGTGTGGGAGTCGGTGCCGAGCAGCGTGTCCGGGTAGGCGAGGGGGGGTGGGCCGTCGTTGCCGGCGGGTCGGCCCCGCACGGCGTCCGAGCCCTCCTCGGAGAAGACGACGCGCGCCAGGTACTCGAGGTTGACCTGGTGGACGATTCCCGTGTCCGGGGGGACCACCGCGAAGTGCTCGAAGGCGTTCTGGCCCCAGCGCAGGAAGGCGTAGCGCTCGCGGTTGCGCTGCAGCTCCCGCTCGGCATTGATCCGGAAGGCGTCGGCCGTGCCGAACGCGTCAACCTGCACGGAGTGGTCGATCACGAGCTCCGCCGGCACGAGCGGGTTGATCCTGGCGGGATCGCCGCCCATCTGAGCCATCGCGTCGCGCATCACGGCCAGATCGACGACGGCGGGCACGCCGGTGAAGTCCTGCATCAGCACGCGCGCTGGCGTGAATGCGATCTCGACGCTCGGCTCGGCCTGCGGCTGCCAGCCGGCGAGCGCCTTGACGTCGTGCTCGGAGACGGCGCCGCCGCCCTCGTGGCGCAGCAGGTTCTCCAGCAGCACCTTCAGGGAGAAGGGCAGCCTCGCCACATCGAAGCGCTCCTGGAGCGCGTCGATCCGGAAGATCTCGTACTCGGTGCCGGCGACGTCGAGGACGTTCCTGGCGCCGAAGCTGTTGCTCTTGTTCTCCGACATGCACGCCTCCAGGCTTCTTCGGGGGATCAGACGGGTGCAGATGAGAGTCTCGCAAAGCGAGCGCTCCAACCGCGAGGTGGGAGTCGTGGGTCGGCCGTTTGTGATGGCGGCGAAGCCGCCGCGGCGAGCTTGGTGGGCAAGCGAGGCGTGCCGGCCCGCCGAGCCGTGCGGCCGGGAGGCGGTGGCACGGGAGCGAGCCGTGCCGGACGCCGAATCGTGCGGTCGAGCGCTCCGCGGTCCGCTGCCAGCGTCGTCGGCTGGGGGGTATGCCCGGGCACGAGTGGGGCCGG
>DAHVAB010000226.1 GCA_027314825.1 Solirubrobacterales bacterium | reverse complement strand
CGAGCGCCGCGGGCCAGTCGTCGTCCGCCACGATCACGACGGTCTGTGGGCGACCGGCCGCAGTGAGGCCGGGATAGATGGCTCGGGCCACCGCCGCCGCGTCGAGGAGCGGGCTCGCCCCGCCCAGGCGCGAGGTGCTGCCGGTCACGATCCCGCCCGAGCCGGACGGCCCGAGCAGGGTGGAGGACCGCGCCGGCGCGGAGGCACCGCGCCCGGCGCCCGCCGCGGCGCCTTGCGCCCCGGTTTCGCCGCTGTGCACGGGCAGCGCGCTCTTTCCACACCCGGCGATGAGCAGAGCCGACGCGATCAGCGCGCCGCTCGTGCGGGCAAGGCGTCGGACCCTCATCACCGCGGAGCCTATTGGGTGCCGAGGCGGAGCCGGCGGGCCTGCCTGCGCTTCGCGGTGCCTCCGCTGCCCGCCCGGCGGTGCGGCGAGCCGCGCGCCGCGAGGCGGAGCGGTCATCGTCGCCTGCAAGCGTCGGAGCGCTCTGATAGGGTGCCGCGCCGAATGCCGAATCTCTGGCCAGATGCCAGAGACCGGGGGAACCGAGTTCCCTGGGGCTAATTCCGCGGTGCATCCGCGGAAGGCGCAGGCTCTTTCAGCGCCAGCCCGTCAGCTAACCCCGGAGGCCGACGAAAGAGGTAGCGGTGCAGGCACGAGCCCTGATCACGATGCTGTCGACGATCTCGATCGCCGTGGCAGCTCCAGGTCTCGCGCAGGCGCGTGGTGCCGGTGCCGGTGCCGGTGCGGGTGCGGGTGTCGCCAATCGGCCCGAGCGCGGCGCGCATGGCCGGGTTGCGGTTGCCGCCGACCGGCCCGAGCACGGCCCGCATGGCGGGGTCGCGGTTGCCGCCGGAGCGAGCGGCGGCACGCCGTTCGTGGTGAGCGCTCCGACCGGGGGCACGGACGGCAAAGCCCGCGCTACAAACCATCTCACGCGGCGGCACGGCGGCCACAGTGGCCGCAACGCGCACCGGCATTCGCATGCGCTCACACAGCGGGGGGGCGCGCAGCTCGTGAGCGGCGTGCACGCGCCGATCACGGCTGAGACCGAAGGCTTCGCCGGCAGCTACGAGGGCCCGATCTTCCAGCGCGCCTCGACGGGCACCGTCGTGCCGTTCGTCTCCGCCGCGTCGAGCGCCGAAACGACCGTCAGCACGGGCGGCAGCCCGGTCGGCGTCGCCGCCGATGTGAAGCCGCAGCTGCTCGTGCCCGGGTCGACCGCCGAGGTGGTCGAAGGAGGGCTGGCCGCGGCGCCGATGGAAGCCCCGGAAAGCATTCAGGAGATGATCTGGGCGGCCAACGAAATCGTCGGGCTGCCGTACATCTACGGTGGCGGGCACGGATCGTTCAAGTCTCCCGGCTACGACTGCTCCGGCACCGTCTCCTATGCCCTGCACGGCGCGAGCCTGATCGAAACGCCGATGGACTCCTCGGAAATGATGCGCTGGGGCCAGCATGGCGTCGGCAGGTGGGTGACGATCTTCGCCAACCCGGAACATGCGTACATGACGATCGCCGGCCTCCGGCTCGACACGAGCACCGCGAACGATCCGGGCGGCCTTCCCGGTCCGCGCTGGCGGGCGCTGCGCCCCGGCAACCCCGGCTTCGTCAAGCGTCATCCGGCCGGTCTCTGAAGCGCTCCCCGGCCGCCGCGTTCTCGGCTACGCTAGAGGATGCCCACGCGAAGAGATCACAGGAGGATCACATGGCCGGCTTGACCGGGCGCATGTCAACTGTCGTCAAAGCCAAGGTCTCCAAACTGTTGGACCGGGCCGAAGACCCGGCCGACACGCTCGACTACAGCTATCAGAAGCAGGTTGAACAGCTGCAGAACGTGAAGAAGGGGATCGCCGACGTCGTCACTGCCAAGAAGCGCCTGCAGATGCAGGAGAAGAGCCTGCAGCAGCAGCTCGTCAAGCTCGACACCCAGGCGCGCCAGGCGCTCTCGGCCGGCAGCGAGGATCTCGCCAGGCAGGCGCTGGAACGCAAGAACGGCGCTCAGAACGAGCTGCAGTCGCTGGACCAGCAGGTCTCAGAACTTGAAGACCAGCAGGAGAAGCTGACCGACTCCGAGCAGAAGCTGCGCGCGAAGATCGAAGCGTTCCGCACCAAGAAGGAGGTCATCAAGGCCCAGTACTCCGCGGCGGAGGCGCAGGTCCGGATATCCGAGGCTGCCACCGGCGTGGGCGAGCAGATGGCCGACGTCGGCCTCGCGATGCAGCGGGCCGTCGACAAGACCGAAAACATGCGCGCGCGCGCCGACGCGGTCTCAGAGCTCGAATCGGCGGGCACCTTCGAAGACATCACCCAGCTCGGCCCGGGCGAAGACGACATCGACCGTCAGCTCAAAGAGCTCTCCAGCGGCTCCGCGGTCGATGAAGAGCTCGCGAAGATGAAGGGCGAACTGGGCAAGGGGGGCGCAGAGGCTCCGGAAGGCCAGCTCGGCGCCGGCACGGGCGCCGGCGGCGAATCGGGCTCCGGCTCGGACTCCGACGGACAGGGTCAGTCTGCCGGGCAGGCCGCATGATCGTCCGCATATCCGGCGAGGACCAGTACCGCCTCGCCGACGGGGACGGGCGCCTCGGGGATCTCGACGATGCGGTGCTCGCCGCGCTGGAGGCGGCCGACGAGCAGAGTTTCACCAGCTCGCTCTCAGAGCTGCTCGACTACGTGCGAAGCCACGGTGAGCGTCTCGGAGACGACGAGCTCGCCGCCTCCGACGTGATCCTGCCGCCGGCCGACCTGACGCTCGCGGAGGCCGAGCGTGGGTTCACCGGCGAGGGCCTGATCCCCGACGCCTAACCGATCCCGGGGTCGCCTCGGCACCGGATGGCGCATCGTCAGAGCCCAGCGGCATCGCTCCCGGGATGGACCCTTGGGATGCTTCGCCGCCGACCTCCGGCTCGGCTCTCGACGGGGACGCATCGACGCCTCACCCCATCATCGTCAGACGACGCGCTCGCGGCGCGCTGCGATCACCCTCAGGATCTCATCTATGCAGGGGTGGTGCCAGCCGTCGCGGCGGGCCTGGTCGCGCAGCGTGGCGGCCTGATCGTCGATCCGCTCGGCGAGCCGGCGGCGAGCATCCTCGAAGCCGCGCTCGTTGAGCCCGAGGTCGTCGGCGAGATCTGAGAAGTGAATCGATGTGATCGCCGCGGGGTCGAGCTCGTCGCCGATGGCGAGCGCGAGCTGGGTGCTGAGCTCGGGGTAGGCGGCCGTGGAGATCAGGTCATAGAGCGGTGCCAGGCGCACGCGGCCGTCGACGTGCAGCAGGGAGATGTTCTTGGCGTGGGCGTCCGCGTTGCCGATCAGGAAGTTGAACACCGCGGACTGGGCGGTCGCGAGCCGATCGACGCCCGGCGCTGCCGAGTGCGCGTTCAGCAGCTCCGCGAGCGCGGCGTATGACGGCAGGCGCCAGCCCTCGTGCTGGTACTTGAAGTCCGGTGTGAGTCCGAGCGCCTGGCAGAGGTCCTCCTGGTGCAGGCGAATCGGTGGCCACCGCGAGAGGTCGCGGTCGAACCTCTCCACGACGAGGCAGGGACGGCCGGCGATCCTCATCAGCTCCGTCGTGGCGGTCGGCAGGTTGCATCGTGCCGCCAGGCGCATGCAGAAGCACTCGTTGCTCGTCAGCCCGGGATATTCCCCGTTCGGCGGCTCCGGCTTGAGGATGTGGCTGCTTGGCATGCCGTCGAGCGGGAGGCCGAAGCTCCCCGCGGCGTCGCGGACGAGCACGGCCTTGCGCTGCACGCCGGCGAGGCTGAGCCGCAGGTGGCTGTCGGCTGAGGCGATCCCGAGCGGGCGATGCGGCAGCTCCGCGATCAGCGTGTCCAGCTGTCGATCGGTGAGCCGGCCGACCGATGGCGCCGCGGCCATCCGGTCGCCCGCGATGATCTGCAGCGCGCCGGCGCAGTCACGCCCTAGCTCTGCGAGCAGGCCGAAGGAGTCGCCGGTGGCCACTCTCAGCTCGCGTGCGATCTGCTCGCGCACCGTCCCCTCCGGCAGCAGCGCCTCGAAGAAGGGACGGCTCTCGGCCGGCGTGAAGGGATCATCTCGCAGTGGCAGCGAAAGCGAGATCGGCCGATCGGCCTCGGGGCTGTAGGCGAAGGCGTAATCCCGGGAGCGCTCGTCGATCCGCTGCAGCGCTCCGATCACCCGGTCCTCCCAGCGAACCTGGAGGCTCACCGCCCGTCCTCCGAGCGCGAGATCACATCGAGATCCATGCCGAGCGCCTGGAGGATGCGGGTGAGCACGTCGAGT
This sequence comes from Solirubrobacterales bacterium, assembly GCA_027314825.1. GTDB lineage: Bacteria > Actinomycetota > Thermoleophilia > Solirubrobacterales > Solirubrobacteraceae > Palsa-744. The sequence goes on along the minus strand of DAHVAB010000226.1, from coordinate 395 downwards.
CTGACCGTGGGGTGGCCGCTCTCCACCCGGTGTACGGAGCGCACGGCGACGTTCGCGACGAGCGCGAGCGTCTGCTGGTCCAGACCCTGGCGGTTACGCTCCTCGCGGATTCGCGCGCCGATCTTCACCGACGTCGACCGCTCACGATCATCTGCATGCACGATCGCGCATATTAGCGCCCTCGGGCCGCTCCGATCGCGATGCTATGCGCGATCGCGCATATCGCGGCGGTAGATCGGCCCTTCGGGTGCCTCATGCGCGATCGCGCAGATGCTCAGATCGGTATTCCCCAGAGGGGAAACCACCTCTCCAGCTCCGGCTCGATCGGCCGCTCCGAGCCGATCTGGGCCTTCAATTGAAGCTCGCGCTCGGTCGAGCGCTCCCCCGCGCTGAAG
>DAHVAB010000225.1 GCA_027314825.1 Solirubrobacterales bacterium | reverse complement strand
ACGAGCGAAGGCTCTCGGTGAGCGCGCCGAGCAGCGGCGCCACCGACGGCTCTTCGATCTCGCCGATCCAGGCGGCAAGGTCGCCGATCTGCATCGCGCAGGCCTCGGCGACGTTCACGCCCGCGATCCGCGAGGAGCGCGCCGCCTCGCTGAGCCGGGTGCCGTCGCAGTCGGGGCAGGCGGCGAAGGTGACCGCCCGTTCGACGAAGGCACGGATGTGCGGCTGCATCGCCTCGGTCTCCTTGGAGAGGATCGAGCGCTTCACTCGCGGGATCAGCCCTTCGTAGGTCATGTTGATGCCCGCGATCTTCATCCTGACCGGCTCGTGGTGGAGCAGGTCTCCCAGCTCCTTCTTGGTGTACTTGCGAATCGGCTTCTCGGGATCGAAGAAGCCGGATGCGGCGTAGAGGCGGTGGTTCCAGCCGCCGGCCGTGTAGCCCGGGATCAGCAGTGCGCCCTCGGCGAGCGACCTGCTCTGGTCATACAGCGCCTCCAGGTCGATGTCGCTGATCTCGCCCCGGCCCTCACATCGCGGGCACATGCCGCCGGTGCGGCTGAAGCTCGCCTTCACCGTCCTGCGCTGACCGCGTTCGATCGTGATCGCTCCGCTCGCTTTGACCGACGGCACGTTGAATGAGAACGCGCCGGGCGGGCCGACGTGCGGCTCCCCGAGCCGGCTGAATAGAACGCGCAGCAGTGCCCCCGCATCGGTGGCGGTGCCGACCGTCGAGCGCAGGTCGCCACCGCCGATCCGCTCCTGGCCGACCACGATCGCGGTGCTCAGCCCTTCCAGCAGTTCGACGTCCGGCCGCGCCAGGCTGGGCATGAACCCCTGCACGAACGCGCTGTAGGTCTCGTTGATCAGCCGTTGGGACTCGGCGGCGATCGTCGCGAACACCAGCGAGCTCTTGCCCGATCCCGAGACGCCGGTGAAGACGGTCAGCCGGCGCTTGGGGATCTCGACGGTTATGCCCTTCAGGTTGTTCTCGCGCGCGCCGTGCACGCGGATCACGTCGTGGCTGTCGGCGGCGTGCCGCGCCGAGGATCGCGTGCCGGCCTTCGCGGCGATGCTCATCGTCTCAGCGCATCCGAGCCGGAGAGAGGTCTCACGCCGGCGCCGGCCTCACGCGCGCGGCTGATCTATGCGCACGAGGTTGCCGGAGGGATCGCGCACGGCGAAGTCCCTGGCTCCCCAGGGCTGATCGGCCGGCTCCTGCACGATCTCGGCGCCGGCGCCGCGCAACCTCTGAAAGCAGGCGTCGAGGTCGTCGCTGTGGAAGTGCACGCCGTTCAGGGCGCCCTTGGCGAGAAGCCCGGCGATCGCCTCATTGTCGGCGGGGCTGCCGTTCAGGTAGTTGGTGAGCACGATCCCGACCTCGGGCTGGGAGGTGGCTCCGACCGTGATCCATCGGAGCTCTCCCCGGGCCACGTCGTTACGCAGATCCAGCCCGAGCGCGTCGCGATAGAAGCGCAGCGCGGCCTCGGGGTCGTGGACGATCACGAAGCAGGTGGAGAGTGTGAGGTTCATGCACTCAAGGCTAGAGAACCGGTGCCGCCCGGGCTTCTCCGATCCTGATCCGCTTGGGCAGCGGGCGCGTCAGGTCTCTCGCGCGCGCCTCAGCTCATTGTGAGACCGACTGCGGCGAGCCCTGGGGGCTGAGCAGCGTTCGCGCCGGGCTGACGGCGCTCACCGTCTCGGCTTCCGGCGTTCGCGGCCGGCCGAGCTCGAGGTTGAAGCGCACCACGGCGACAACTAGCAGGGCCGCGGTGACGATGTGGACCTCCACGAGGTCGATCTGCAGTTTCGTGAAGTACTGGACGTAGCCGATGGTTCCCTGCAGCGCCATCAGGCCGACGAGCCCGAGGTGCATCGAGCGCAGCCGCCGGGGGGCGTCGGTCGCCCGCAGGGTGAAGAAGATCGCGATCACAAGGCCGAACAGGAACATTCCGACGATCGCGTGAAGCTCAACCGTCTGGGTGAAGTTGAAGCCGAATCGCGGCGTGCCCGGGCTGCCGGCGTGGGGACCGCTTCCTGTCGCCACGGTGCCGAGCACGATCACCGTCGCCGTCACTGCGAGCAGCAGCTGCCCGAGCCGCCGCACCTCGACGCCGGCGCGCGGCACCCGCGCCTCCACCTCGCCGGGCGCTGCCGCCCATCGTGCGTCGCCGGCGCGCCAGTGCAGGATCACGGCGTCCGCGAGCACGAGCATCGCCAGGATCAGGTGGGCGGCGACGAGCTCGGGTGCGAGCTTGAGCAGCACGGTTATGCCGCCGAGCACCGCCTCGCCGACGTAGCCGGCGATCAGCCCGGCCGATAGCCAGACGAGGTCACGGCGCGGGTTGCGCCGGCGCAGCGCCGCGATCAGCATCAGCACGATCAGCACGCCGACCGTCGTGATCACGCAGCGGTTCACGAACTCGATCAGCGCATGGTAGGTGTCGTGCGCCACGACCCGGTTCGCATAGCAGTTGGGCCAGGTGGGGCAGCCGAGGCCCGATTCGGAGAGGCGCACCCACCCGCCGCTGCCGATCAGCACGACCAGCGAGATGAGGGTCAGCAGCGAGAGCTGCCTGAACCGGCGCTCCGGGACGCGGGCGGTGAGCAGGCGGCGCACCGGGCCGCTGCGCGAATCGAGAGTTGGCACGACACTGGCTTCTAGCATGCTTCGACCCGAGGCGGCGCCGGGAGGGCGGCTGGCAGGCGTCGCGCGCCAGGGAGACTATGCCCGCACGCGCCCGTCGTGCCCGCGCAGCCGGCCGCGCGCCCGTCGTGCCCGCTCAGCCCGCTGCGCGCACCGACCGCAGGCGCATCGCGTGCAGCTCCCGCGGCGCGTACGTTTGCGCCTGCAGGGTGAGACAGTCCTCCAGCTCGGTGAGCACCTGCCCGGTGCCGGCGTTCAGCTGGGAGACGACCCTGAAGAGCCTGCGCCCATCGGTGAGATATCGGCTCCCTCGCAGTGAAGGAGCGTCGGATTCATGGTGGGCCCGGGTGAGGAACGGCGCCAGCAGAGTCATATGGGAAGTCTCGCCGCGAGGGCCGCTTCGCACATCCGCACAGCTGAGCCTTTCAGGCGCGGCTAACTACGATGCCCGCCGCGCCTATGCCGCTGCGGGCGCCGGGCTGTCAGCATGCATGTCGTGGGTTTCATCTCGGCCTGGGTCGCCCGGTCGACCGGCTGCGTCGATCGCTCGCGGTGGACGCGATGCCGGCCGTGAGCTCCGGCGCCGGCAGGCGCCTGCTTGTTGTTACGGGCAAGGGCGGCGTTGGTAAGAGCACGGTGGTCGCGGCGCTCGGGCTCGCGGCTGCGGCGCGCGGGCTGCGCAGCATCGTGGTTGAGGTCTCCGGCCGCGCCGACGTCGCGCGCCTGCTCGGCGGCCGGGCCGCGGAGCGGATGGAAGAGGTGGAGCTGCGGCCTGGGTTGCGCCACGTCACGATCGAGCGCCGTGACGCTGCGGCGGAGTACCTGCGCGAGCAGTCGCCGGGCCCGATCCCCGGCGGGATCCTCGCCCGCAGCCAGGCGTTCGGCCTGTTCGTGGCAGCCACGCCCGGCCTTGCGGAGCTGCTCAGCATCGGCAAGGTGCGCGAGCTGACCCGCAGTCCGCGCCGCGCCGCGGGCCGGCCGGGGTATGACCTGGTGATCTTGGACGCGCCGGCCAGCGGCCATGCGCTCGCGCTGCTGGAAGCGCCCGAGACGTTCGCGGCTGTGGCGCGTGTCGGGCCGGTCGCCCGCCAGGCGCGGGAGATCGACCAGGCGCTGCGCGATCCCGCCTTCACGGCTGTGGTTGCGGTCGCGGCCGCCGAGCAGATGGCTGTCAGCGAGACGCTCGCCCTGCGCGAGACGCTGAGCGCCAAGCTCGGGTGTGAGCTCGACCGTGTGATCGTCAACAGGGTGCTTGACACCCCGTTCACGCAGCGTGATCTGGCCGCGCTGCGGCGCGCGGAGGGGGTGGAGGATGATGCGCTGCGCTCGGCTCGCTGGCTGCACGCGCGCGCCACCTCCCAGCTGGAGCAGATCGCCCGCCTGCGCGCCGGCCTGGACGGGATCGCATGCGAGACGCTGCCCTTCATGTTCTGCGACGAGCTTGGAGGGGACGAGCTCGATCGTCTGGCCGGCCTGGCGGGAGCGTGGCTGCCGTGAACAGGCCGAACGCCTGGCGGCGGGCGAGCTGGGCCTGCACGGGCCGGGGGTGGATGCCGTGAGCGGGATCGCCGCGAGCCTGCAGGATCGGCGCGTGATCGTCTGCGCCGGCCCGGGCGGGGTCGGTAAGACGACCGTCTCGGCGGCGGTCGCGCTCGGCCTGGCGGCGCGCGGCGCGCGCGTGGCGGTGGTGACGATCGATCCGGCCAGGCGCCTTGCGGAGGCGCTCGGGCTCGAGAGTCTGGAGAACGAGCCACGGCCGGTCGATCCGGCGCGCTTCGCCGCCGCCGGCCTGCCGCTGCGCGGAGAGCTTCAGGCGATGATGCTCGACGTCACGCGGACCTTCGACGAGCTGATCGACCGGCTCGCCCCCGACGCCGCGGCGCGCGATCGGATCATCGCGAACCCCGTCTACGCTCACCTCTCGCGAGCGGTCGCCGGCTCCCAGGAGTACACGGCGATGGCGAAGCTCTTCGAGCTGCACCGCGATGGTGGATTCGAGGCGATCGTGCTGGATA
>DAHVAB010000224.1 GCA_027314825.1 Solirubrobacterales bacterium | reverse complement strand
GACTGTCAACCAAACGGCGCCGGCCGGCCACGGCCGGCGATCTGGCGTGAGGGTGAGGATGCTGCGGTCCCTGACAGACCCACACCAATTCGACCTCCATCCAAGCGGTCCCGGCGCGGTGCTCGACATCGGCTGCGGAGCGGCCAAGCGGCCCGGCTCGGTCGGCCTGGACATATCGGCTGACACCGAAGCCGACATCGTGCACGATCTCAACGCGTTCCCCTACCCGGTGGACGACGAGAGCTTCGAGCAGATCATCATGCAGGACGTGCTCGAGCACGTGCGCGAGCCGATCCGCCTCTTCGAGGAACTACACCGGATCGGCCGGCCCGGTGCGCGCATACAGCTGCGCACTCCCCACTTCTCCTCCGTGCTGGCCTACAGCGACCCGACCCATCTCCATTACTTCTCCACAATGGCGATCCGCTCACTCGCCGAGCCCCGGTTCTCGCATTACACCTCCGTGCGCTTCCGTGTTCTCGACATTCACCTGGACATGTGGATGCCGTTCCGCGTCCTCGGCGTGCAGTGGCTGGCCAACCGGATGCTCGGCCCGTATGAGAAGTACCTGGCGTTCAGCCTTCCGGCGATGAACATCCGCGCCGAGCTGGAGGTGATCAAGTGAACGCGCCGAGCGTGGGCGGGCATGCGTACCGGCCACGAGGTGACGATCGGCGCGGGTAGGCACGCGCATCTGCGACGGCGCGACGATCGGCGCACGCGGCCCGTCAGCCCGCCGCGCGACGCAACGCGCCCAGCACCCGCTCGGTCGTTCTCTGCCACGTGAACGTGGCCGCCCTCGCACGCGCGGCCGCAGACAGCTGCGCACGACGATCCGGAGCGCTGAGCAGCGTGCTCAACGCACCGGCCAGCTCGGGGACCTGCCGCGGATCGACATAGCTCACCGCCTCGCCCCCGACCTCTGGCAGCGAGGAGAGCTTCGAGGTGATGACCGCCGCCCCAGCCGCCATCGCCTCCAGCACCGGAAGCCCGAACCCCTCGCCAAGCGAGGGGTAGCAGAAGACGGCGCAGCGCCTGTACAGCTCGGCGAGCGCCGCGTCAGAGACGTGTCCGAGCATCGTGCAGCGATCGCCGAGCGAGCGCAGCGCCTGCACGGTCGGCCCGGTCTCCCAGCCGAGCGCTCCCACCACCACGAGCGGGTGGCGCCGTTGCAACTCCGGATCCAGCATGGCGTAGGCCTCCACCAGTCGCGGCAGGTTCTTGCGCGGCTCCAGCGTGCCGACCGCGAGCACGAACCCGGGCTGCGGCAGACCGTCCGCCTCCTCGGCGCGGAGGCAGGCCCCGAGTGCGGGGGTGACCCCGAGCGGGGCGACCACCGTCCGCCGGGCGGCAAGCGGAAAGCGGGAGATCAGCGCGTCGGCGGTCGCCTGGGAGATCGCCACCAGAGCGGCGGAGCGGCGCACCGCACCACCGAGCGTGAGCCGCTCTATCACCGTCGAGCGCCTGTTCGGGCGCATCGACGGATCGAAGGTCACCAGGTCGTAGACGATCGTGACCGTGGGCACGCGCAGCAGCAGCGGGGTGAGGTAGGAGTTCGAGGAGAGGAAGACGTCGCACTCCCGGCCCGCCGCCCGCGCCGCCAGCAGGTGCCACCAGGGGTCGCGCGCGCCGATCGGCCGCCAGGCGAAGCGCTCGTCCCCGTCCAGGGCCTCATCCGACCACGCCTCGCGCGCGTAGAGCAGGCAGCGCCAGCCATCGTCGGTGCGCGCCGCGAGCGATCGCAGCAGCTCGCGCACCACCCTCCCGCGGCCGGCCGGCACCTCGGCGGCCGCGCGGGCATCGATGCCGATCGTGATCTGCTCGTGCCCGCCGGCCATCGCCCGTGGAGCCTTGCACATCCGTCGATAGCCTCCCCCGCAGCATGCACGTCGGCCTCAACCTGATCTTCCTGGTTCCCGGCGAGACCGGTGGGATGGAGGTCTACGCCAGGCAGCTGATCCCGGAGCTCGTCGAGCTGGCCCCGCCCGGCACCCGCTTCACCGCGTTCATCAACCGCGAGACCGCGGCCGGCGGTGGCGGCGGTGATGGCGGTGGTGGTGGTGGTGGTGGTGGGCCGTGGGGCGAGATCGTGCCAGCGGTCACCGTGCCCGTCAACGCGCGCAGCCGCATCCAGTGGGTGGCCGGCGAGCAGGCGCTGCTGCCGCGGCTGGCGGCCCGCGCCGGCGTGGACCTGGTGCACAGCATGGCGAGCACCGCCCCCGGGTGGGGTGCCTTCAAGCGGGTCGTGACCGTGCACGACCTGATCTACGCCCGCTACCCGGAAGCCCACGGTCGCCTCCGCGCGCTCGGGATGCGGGCGCTCGTGCCGCTGGCGGTGCGCCGCGCCGACAGGGTGATCGCGATCTCGCAGAGCACCCGCCGCGACCTGATCAGCATGCTCTCGGTGCCGGCGGGGAAGATCGATGTGGTGCCGCAGGGACTCACGCTTGCGGCCGCGACGCCGACGCCGGCCACGACCGCCGCGCTGGCAGAGCGCCTGCACATCTCCGGCCGCCCAGTGCTGCTCAGCCTGTCAGCCAAGCGCCCCCACAAGAACCTGTTGGCCCTGATCGGCGCCCTCGCCCTGATCGACGCCGATCGCCGGCCGGTCCTGGTGCTGCCCGGCTATCCGACCCCGCACGAGGCGCAGTTGCGCCAGCGGGCAAGCGCACTCGGTCTGGACCGGGATATCCGCTTCCTGGCGTGGGTCTCCGGCGAGGAGCTTGAGGGGCTGTGGTCGATCGCGCGGGCGTTCGTGTACCCGTCGCTGTACGAGGGGTTCGGACTGCCGGTGCTGGAGGCCATGGCGCGGGGAGTGCCGGTCGCCTGCTCGAACGCCTCCTGCCTGCCCGAGGTCGCAGGGGATGCGGCGATCATGTTCGATCCACACGATGAGCGCGCGATCGCGCAGTCGATCGAACGGCTGCTCGCGGACACCGCCGAGGCGCAGCGGCTGCGGGAGGCGGGACTTGCGCGAGCGGCGCTCTTCACCTGGCGGCGCACGGCCGAGCTGACGCTCGCGAGCTACAGAGAGGCGATGGGCGCATCTGCTCAGCGTGAGGTAAGCGATGCTGCTCAGCGCGAGGGAAGCGATGCCGCTCGGCGCGAGGCGGATGAGACGTACGGCTCGATGCCGGGGCTGGAAATCCCGCCGCGCGAGGAGCGGGATCGCTCGCGCCGCCGATAGCCTTCCCTCGATGCCCGTCCCCCTCTTCGACACGAACACGCCCCTGGCCCCGCTGCGCGGGGAGATCCTGCGGCGCATCACCGAGGTGGTCGAAGGCTCCCGCTTCATCCTCGGCCCGGAGGTCGCGGCCTTCGAGCAGGAGCTCGCGGCGTACTGCGGCGCCAAGCACGCGATCGGGGTGGCGAACGGCACCGACGCGATCACGATCGCCCTGCGCGCGATGGGTGTCGGCCCCGGCGACGAGGTGGTGGTGCCCTCCTTCACCTTCTACGCCAGCGCGGAGGCGATCGGGCCGACCGGGGCCACGCCCGTCTTCTGCGACATCGACCCGGACACCTTCTGCGTGACCGCCGAGACGGTGAAGGCTGCGCTCACCCCGCGCACGAAGGCGGTGATCGCCGTGCACCTGTTCGGCAACATCGCGCCGATCGCCGAGATCGAGGCGCTGGGAGTGCCCGTGCTGGAGGACGCGGCCCAGGCCGCGGGCTCACGGTCGCCCGACGGCCGCCCAGGGGCGCTTGGCACCGTGGCGACGTTCAGCTTCTTCCCCTCCAAGAACCTGGGCTGCTTCGGCGACGGCGGCGCGATCACGACCAACGACGAGCAGATCGCCGAGCGGGCGAAGATGCTGCGCTTCCACGGCTCGGCCGACAAGACCACCTTCGAGCAGATCGGCTTCAACTCCCGGCTCGACGAGATCCAGGCTGCGATCCTGCGCGTGCAGCTGCCGCACCTCGACGGCTGGGCCGACGGCAGGCGCGCCGCCGGCGCTCACTACGAGGCGGCCGGCCTCGGGGAGCTGGTCAGCCTGCCGCGGCCGGTCGCCGGATGCGAGCCGGCATGGCATCTGTACGTGATCCGCTCCGGCCAGGTCGACCAGATCGCCGACGCGCTGCGCGCCGCCGGCCACGGCCAGAAGGCCTACTACCGCACCCCCATCCACCGCCAGCCGGCGATGGCCGCCTATCCGCCGGCCGTCCCGCTGCCCGGCACCGAAGACGCGGCCGCCACTCACCTGGCGGTCCCGATCAGCCCGGTGCTGAGCGCGGAGCAGGCCGGCGAGGTGACAGACGCGGTGCGCACCGCCTTACACGCGCCCACGCGGCTCTAGACGGGTGAGAGGCCGACGGCAGGCCGGCACAGCGCTACTTCACGAAGTAGTACTTCATGTAGTAGTACTTCGTGTAGTAGTATGCGCTTGTGCCACGCTTGGTCGACAGAGAGGACGAGCTGGCACTGCTGCGAAGGCAGTTGGACTCCGCGCCGAGCCTCGTCGTGCTGCGCGGGCGCCGACGCATAGGCAAGACCTTCCTGCTTGCACACGCGTTCGCGGGCGAGCGCGCCGTCAGCTACCAAGCCGACGAGCAGCCCCGGGCGACGCAGCTCGCATCGTTCGCACGAGAGCTCGGCCGGCTGCTGCCGGGCGAACCACCGCTGAGCTTCGAAAGCTGGGACGAGGCGCTCGACTTCCT
>DAHVAB010000223.1 GCA_027314825.1 Solirubrobacterales bacterium | reverse complement strand
CACCCTCTGCCGGCGCCTGCTCGGCGACACCCGGCTGCGGGGCGAGCTGCGCCGCGCGCCCTGCGGGCTGCCCGGCGCCGCGGGGCCGCGAGCCGGCGGCCATCACGCCTACCTGGGAGGCCTCTTGGAGCACACCGTCGCGGTCGCGAGCATGGCCGTCGATCTCTGCGCGGTGCACCCGCGCCTGGACCGCGACCTGCTGATCTGCGCGGCGATCGTGCACGACATCGGCCGCACCCGCGAGTTCACCTACGGCGCGGAGATCGAGCGCACCGAGGAGGGGCGGATGCTCGGGCACATAGAGCTGGGGCTGCGCCTCATCGAGCGCTTCGCGCCGCGCGAGCTCGACCGCGCCCGCAGGCTCGCGCTCGAGCATTGCGTGGTGATGCACCACGGCTCCGAGGCGGGCGCGGAGATGCGCTTCCGCTCGCCGGAGGCGGTCGCTCTGCACAGGCTGAACGCGCTCGACGCGCACGTCAAGGGCGCGCTGGAGCGGGGGCTGCGCTGAGGGGGCCGGGGGCCGTCGGGCGTGCCGGCCGTCGCCCTGCACAGGCTGAACGCGCTCGACGCTCAGGTCAAGAGCGCGCTGGAGCGGGGGCTGCGCTGAGGGCGGCCCGGCGGGGCCGTCAAGTGCGCCCGCCGGGATGCCGATCAGAAGGGGGATGGGCGATTCCTCGATGACCGCGACCCACGCCCCGGCGGGGGAGATCGCCGCGCGCCGCTCCGATGGCGAGGATGTGGGCGCGCGGGGCTCGCCGGAGCCGGCTGGGGAGCCGGAGCAGGGCTCCCGGCCCGTGCGCCGCGGACGCCTGATCGGCGAGATCGCCGTCGAGCTCGGCTTCGCCACCGCCGAGGATGTGGAGGCGGCCGTCGTGGAGGCCCGCCAGCGGGGCGTGCCGACAGGGCAGATCCTCACCGAGCGCAAGATCCTGCGAGCCGATCAGCTGGCCAGAGTGCTCGCGGAGCGTTTCGGAGTCGAGTACCTCGATCTGGCCGCCCGTGAGCCGGACATGGGCGCCGCGACGCTCATCAGCCCGGAGGCGGCGCGCCGCTACCGCGCGATCCCGGTCGGCTTCGCCGAGGATGGCGCCCTGCTGCTCGCGATGGCCGATCCGGCCAACGTGCTGACCGTCGACGACGTGGCGATGATCACCGGCCACCGGGTGCGGGTGCTCGCCGCCTCCGCCGAGGATCTCGCACAGCTCGCCGGGCGCCTGGAACGGCTCGGCGAGGAGGCGATCGAGGATATCGAGGCGCCGGAGGACGGCGAGAGGGAGGAGGAGCCGCAGCACCTCGCCGAGGAGGCCGACCGCGACGCGCCGATCGTCAAGCTCGTGCACTCGCTGATCGCCCAGGCCGTCTCCCAGGGCGCCTCCGACATTCACATCACCCCCCAGGACGCGGACACGACGGTCGAGTATCGCGTCGACGGCGTGCTGCACCGGGCGGCCACCATCAAGCGGCGGATGACCCTCGGCGTGATCTCCCGGATCAAGATCATGGCCGACATGGACATCTCCGAGCGGCGCGTCCCCCAGGACGGGCGCCTCGCGGTCACGCTCGCCGGCTCGAGGGTCGACATCCGGGTGGCGACCCTGCCGCTCGTGCATGGCGAGGCGGTCGTGCTGCGGATACTCGACAGCGGCGCGGTAGTGCGCGATCTCGGCTCGCTCGGCATGAGCGACCGGGAGCGCTTCGACGCGGCCCTCGCCCGCCCGAACGGCGCCGTGCTCGTGACTGGGCCGACCGGCTCCGGCAAGTCGACGACCCTCTATGCGGCGCTCGACGCGCTGAGGGACGGGCAGCGCAGCATCCTCACGATCGAGGATCCGGTCGAGTCGCGGCTCGCGGGGGTCAGGCAGCTGCAGGTCGCGCCGAAGATCGGGCTCACCTTCCAGCGGGGCCTGCGCTCGATCCTGCGCTCCGACCCGGACGTGATCATGGTCGGCGAGATCAGGGATCGCGAGACGGCGCAGATCGCGGTCGAGGCCGCGCTGACCGGCCATCTCGTCCTCTCCACCCTGCACACCCGCGACGCGCCGAGCGCGCTCGGCCGCCTGATCGACATGGGCGTCGAGCCGTTCCTGGTCTCCGCCGCGGTCGACTGCGTGGTCGCACAGCGGCTCGTGCGCGTGCTCTGCGCCAGCTGCAAGCGGCCGATGCGAGGGCTCGCCGACGGGGTCCGCGAGGATCTGCGGCTCGGCGAGGCGGAGATCTTCGAGCCGGTCGGCTGCCCGCGCTGCGCGAACACGGGATATCGGGGCAGGGTCGGCGTCTACGAGGTGATGAGCGTGACCGAGGAGATCCGCTCCCTGGTGCTGGAGCGCTCGCTGGTCGGCTCGGTCGCGGCCGCCGCCGAGCGGGATGGGATGCGTCGGCTCCGCGACGACGGGCTGGAGAAGGTGCGCCAGGGGCTGACCTCGATCGCGGAGATCGAGCGGATGACCAGCAGTCTGTTGTGAGGCGCGCTGGCGCGCGCCCGCGGGTCGGTGGTCGGCGGCGGCCGCGCGCGGTGGCGGTAAGCCGCGAGCCTTCCGGCCAGGATGAGAGGTCCACGCTGGCTATGTGCCAGCGCTGGACGGCAGTCGGCTCAGGCTGCGCACGATCTGCGGCGTTCGACGGCGCCAGTATTCGGCGATGACATCCTTCTCCTCAGGTAGGAGATGGTCTTCGTCGACGTCATCAAGATAGCCGAGCGAGCGGACGATCGCTCCCAGATGCACGTCGCCCCGCTCACGTCCGTATCGCGCCAAGAACAGTCCGAGGCCTTCCTCTACAGCACGTCCTGTCTCCTGCTCGATCTTCTTGATGTCGAAGTAGTCGCGCAGCTCGCCGCGCTCCGGCAGGACCTTCAGCTTCATCGCCAGGATGTCACCGACACCGGCTATGCGCAGGCCGGCCACCGAGGTCGTCGCTTCCAGCGGTCGCGTGGGCCTGACCTCGTCAGCGTGCAGGAACTGCAGCTTCGTCTTCGAGAAGACGGCGTTGAGCGTGCCCGGGGATCGTTCCGCGGCGAGCGGGCCGAGGCTGCGCAGCGCCGTCTCCAGCGCGTCCAAGTCAACCGCGGCCTCATGGTAGAAGAAGTCGAGGTCTTGGCTTTCGCGATGGCGCAGGTGAACGGCCAGGGCCGTTCCGCCACCCAGATAGAGCTCAGCCGGAAGCGCGGGAGCGATAGTTTCCCAGGTCTGCGCGGTGTCCGGTGGAAGGACGCGGCGAATCTCGGCGGGGATGCTGCTCACCGCTGCGCGCCGGCGAGGAGGTTGCGCGCGAGCGCTCTGCGGTCCGCAGAGAGCCCGCGCGTCTTGGCGGCATGAGCCCAATCCTCGCGGGAGAGATTCTCGGCACCCCAGGCGATCCCCTCCAGGTCTCCGCTGGTGAGCAGCCTCCGCGCGATATAGCCGCCGTGATATTGCACGTCGAGCTGCGAGGAGGCGGCATTCCAGAACAGGTGGCGCAGCGTCACCGGGACTCGCCGCTGAGCCTGCGCTCGCGGCTTGCCGGCAGGAGGCCTGACGCGAGCCAGCAGCGGAGCCAGCCTGGGCCACTCGGCTGCGGTGAGGTTTGCGTGCAGCACATCGACTTCACGTGCGCTGCCCAGCGCCACGGTCTGGCGCTCGCGAACCACCAGGCCAATGTCTGCAAGCCGCTCCAGAGCCCTGCCCACAGCTGTCGGAGAGAGAGCCGCGCGTCTGGCCAGCGCGCGCTGCGAGATGACTCCACGCGGTGAGCGTGCCAGCATGGCCAGGGTGATCGTAGTTGTACGCGAGAGTCCCGGCACGGTGGGTACGCTGCCGAGCGCTCTTTCCAGTCGCCGCACCTCGGAGCCGTTCAATCGCAGCCGGCCGCTGGCTCCGCGCCGTCCCTGCATTCCGAGTCGCGTGACGGCTCGCTGCACCCGCGGGATGCTCGTGCCTGTCCGGCGCGCCACGTCGCTCGCCGAATAGTAGGTGTCCATATCGTTAGTATAGTGGTGGCCGGCGAGCACTCCCCGCGATCGGGACGAAGCAGAACAAGCCCGGACAAGCAGGCAAGGAGCCGCCCCGTCAGCAAGGGGCGGCCAAGCGTGGGAGCGCGAGCCGAGCCGAGCCCCGAACAAGCAGGCAGAGGAGTCGCCCCGTCAGCAAGGAGCGGCCAAGCGTGGAAGCGCGAGCCGAGCCGAGCCCGAGCGCCGCGCCCGCTGAGGCGCGCCTGCAGCTGCGAAGCCCGCTAGCCGACCGGCGGCGGAGACGCCCGGTGGGCCGCCTGCTGTGCCTGACCGGCGGCCGCTGCCGCCGGATCGACCGGCTGCGGCCCCGCGCTCAGCGTCTGCTGATGCTGCGGCGCCTGCTGATGCTGCGCCTCACCGCTGATCGACTGCTTGAACTCGCGCATCCCGCTGCCGAGCGAGCGCCCGATCTCCGGCAACCGCTTCGCGCCGAAGACGAGCAGCAGGACGATCAGCAGAAATATGATGTGAAGAGGGTTATCGAATCCCATCGCAGAAGAGCGTACCACTACTCCGCGGCCCTCTCGCCGGTTGAGCCGGCGTGTGCGCCGGCCGCCGACGGCGCGCTGCGAGCGCCGCTCTCGCCACCGGGAGGCCGGCGCAGCGCGCGGGTCCCGAGGCGGATCGCGACGAGGATCATCAGCACCCCGAACGCGATCCGCAGCGCGTGCCCGGAGAGCTCG
>DAHVAB010000222.1 GCA_027314825.1 Solirubrobacterales bacterium | reverse complement strand
CTACCGCCCGGAGGAGCTCTTCGACGAGCAGGGCGTCCCGGTTGCTGCGATGGGGAGGGTGATTGCGGCGGGTGAGCGGAGGATGGGCGCCAACCCCCACGCGAACGGGGGCGTGCTGCTGCGCGAGCTCGACCTGCCCAACTTCGCCGACTTCGCCGTGGCGGTGCCGCAGGCGGGCCGCAGCCGCAGCGAGGCCACGCGGGTGCTGGGCGCCTACCTGCGCGAGGTGATCGAGCGGAATCGCGACCGCTTCCGGGTGCTGGGGCCCGATGAGACGGCGTCGAACCGGCTATCGGCGGTCTTTGAGGCGACCGATCGGGCGTGGGTGGCGCAGCGGTTGCCCGGCGACGATCACCTGGCTCCCGACGGCCGGGTGATGGAGGTGCTGAGCGAGCACCTCTGCCAGGGCTGGCTGGAGGGTTACCTGCTCTCCGGCCGGCACGGCCTGTTCAACTGCTACGAGGCGTTCGTGCACATCGTCGATTCGATGTTCAACCAGCATGCCAAGTGGTTGAAGGTCTCCCGTGAGATTCCGTGGCGGCGCCCGATCGCCTCGCTGAACATCCTGCTCTCCTCGCATGTCTGGCGCCAGGACCACAACGGCTTCTCCCATCAGGATCCCGGCTTCATCGACCACGTGGTCAACAAGAAGGCCGAGATCGTGCGCGTCTATCTGCCGCCGGACGCCAATTGCCTGCTCTCGGTCGCCGACCATTGCCTTCGCAGCCGCGACTATGTGAACGTGATCGTCGCCGGCAAGCAGCCGGAGCTCGACTACCTGACGATCGAGGATGCGATCGAGCATTGCAGCCAGGGGATAGGCATCTGGGAGTGGGCGTCCAACGATCAGGGCGCCGAGCCCGACCTGGTGCTCGGCTGCGCCGGCGATGTGCCGACGCTGGAGACGCTGGCGGCTGCCGCAATCCTGCGAGAGCGGCTGCCGGAGCTGCGCGTGCGGGTGGTCAACGTGGTGGACCTGATGCGCCTGCAGCCGGCCAGCGAGCATCCCCACGGACTGCCGGACGGCGAATTCGACTCGCTGTTCACGACCGATCGGCCGGTGATCTTCGCCTACCACGGCTACCCGTGGCTGATCCACAGGCTCACCTATCGACGCCGCAACCATTCGAACATCCATGTCCGCGGGTACAAGGAGGAGGGGACGACGACGACCCCGTTCGACATGGTGATGCGCAACGACCTCGACCGCTTCCATCTGGTGATCGACGCCATCGACCGGGTGCCGGGCCTGGCGGCCAGGGCGGCACACCTGCGCCAGCAGATGGAGCACGAGCGGATGCATCATGGCGCCTACGCTCGCGCGGTCGGCACCGACGCGGAGGAGATCCGCGAGTGGACCTGGCCGTCCACCTGATGGCCTGCTCCCAGCCCGCGGCCGTGGTGCCCGTGGTGCCCGTGGCGGCGGCGGTGGTGCCCGTGGTGCCCGTGGTGCCCGTGGCGGCGGCCGTGGCGCCCGTGGCGGTGGCGGCCATGGCACACGGTCCGGGTCGCACCGGCGCCTGGCCTGCAGGCGGGCCCGGTGGCCGCGTTCACTCCGAGTGGGCTTCGCGCGTGGCGTGGATCTCCGGCAGCGCGTCCATGAAGATGTCGAGCAGACGGGGGTCGAAGTGCAGCCCGCGCTGCCTGCGCATCATCTCCACAGCGGAGGCGACAGGCAGCGCTGCGCGGTAGACGCGGTCGCTGCGCAGCGCGTCGAAGACGTCGGCGATCGCGGCGATCCTGCCCTCCAGCGGGATCTTCTCGCCGCTCAGCCCGCGCGGATAGCCGGTGCCGTCGTAGCGCTCGTGGTGGGTGAGCGCGATCCTCGCGCCGAGCTGGAGCAGCTTGGAGGTCGACCCCGCCAGCATGTCGTGGCCGGCACGGGCGTGGGTCTTGATCGTCTCCATCTCCTCCGCGGTCAGCTTGCCGCGCTTGAGCAGGATCGATTCCGGGATCGCGACCTTGCCGATGTCGTGCAGGCGGCTCGCCAGACGGATTCTCTGCACCTCTGCGGCCGGCAGGCCGCAGCGGCCGGCCAGCAGCGCGCAGAGGTTGCTCATCCGCTGCAGGTGCCTGCCGGTCTCCCCGTCGTGCATCTCCATCAGCCGCGTGAGGCGGTCGATCGTCTCCGTGTCGGAGGCCGCGACCGCGCTCTCGGACTCCCGCAGCTCCCGCAGCGCCGCCTGGAGGCGTCGGGAGCGTTCCTCTGCGGTCTCGCGCAGTCGTGAGAGCAGGCGCCTGCTCTCGATCTCCACGCGGCGGCGGTGAAGCGCGCTGACCACGTTGATCACCAGCTCGCCGGCGCCGACGGGCTTCAGCAGGTAGCCGTAAGCGCCCTGCTCGATCGCGGTGAGCGCAAGCTCGGCGCTGTCCTGGCCGGTGAGCATCAGCACCGCGGTGTCCGGGTGCTCCGAACGGATGTGGGAGAGCAGCTGCAGGCCGGACTCTCCCGGCAGGTTCAGGTCGAGCACGATCAGCTTGTAGGCGCCTCGCTGCATCTCCGAGCGCGCCGCCGCCGGGTCGCATGCCGCGTCGCATGAGTAGCCGCGACCTTCGATCACGCGCCGTGCCCACTGCAGCAGCATGGGATCGTCGTCGACCAGAAGCAGCTCGCCGCTCATGTGGCCTCCTGCGGCGGCGCTCCGTCACCGGCCGAGCGCGCGGCGAGCCGGCCTGAGACCGCGGCGAGCAGCTGCGGCCCAGTGAACGGCTTGTCGATCAGCGGCATGCTCTCGGCGATGCGCCCGCTGCCCTCCAGCACCGACTGGGCGAAGCCGGACATCAGCAGCACGGCGATCTGCGGGCGGCTCTCGCGGATCCGCTCGGCCAGCCGGTGGCCATGCATCTCGGGCATGATCACGTCGCTGAGCAGCAGGTCGATCGGGCCGTCGTGGTTCTCGGCCAGCTCCAGCGCGTGCCTCGGTCCCGCCGCCTCCAGCACGTGGTGACCGCTGCCGGCGAGGATGCGGCGGGCGAGCTCGCGCAGCGCAGCCTCGTCCTCGACGAGCAGGATCGTGGCTGGCCCTCCGCGGTCGCCGGCCGCGGGCGCCTCGGTGCTCTCGCCCGCGCCCGTGACCACCGCATCGCCCATTCCCGTGCCCGCGCCGGCGCCCGTGCCCGCCCCCATGCCCGCGCCCACGTTCACGCCCGTGCCCGCCCCCATGCCCGCGCCCACGTTCACGCCCGTGCCCGCCCCCGCGGAACGTTCGAGGGATGCCTCAGTCTCCGCGCCGCCGACGCTCGCCGCCGGGAGGAACATGGTGAAGGTGGTGCCCACGCCCGGCTCGGAGTAGATCTGGGCGTGACCGCCCGCCTGCTGCACGATGCCGTACACGGTTGCGAGCCCCAGCCCTGTGCCTCTGCCCGGCGGCTTGGTGGTGAAGAAGGGGTCGAATGCGCGCCGCAGCACGTCGGGCGCCATGCCGGTGCCGGTGTCGCTGACCCGCAGGCGGACGTGCGGTCCGGGGCGCAGGCCGGGCCGGGAGGAGGCGAAGTGCTCGTCGACCTCCGCGTTCGCGCTGTCGATGCGCAGAATGCCGCCGTCCGGCATCGCGTCCCGGGCGTTCACGGCCAGGTTGAGCAGGATCTGCTCCAGCTGGCCGGGATCGAAGAGGACTGGCGCCACGCCGTCGCTCAGAGCGCTCTGGAGCGCGACGTGCTCGCCGATCGTGTGCCGAAGCAGCTGCTGCACGGCCGCGATGGCCGCGTTGACGTCGACGAGCTCGGGCCGAACCTCTTCACGCCGAGCGAAGGCGAGCAGCTGGCCGGTCAGGTGCACGGCGCGCTCACCGGCGCGGCGAACCTGCTCGATGTCCTCGCGCGCACGCACGAGTCCCGCGGCCGCCGTGGCCGCCGGCACCCGGGCGATCGCGTCGTCGAGCTGATCGGCGACGAACGCCGAGTAGTTGATCGTGACCGACAGCAGGTTGTTGAAGTCGTGCGCGATCCCGCCGGCGAGCTGCCCGAGGCTCTCCATGTGCTGAGCCCTGGCCAGGCGGTTGCGGAGGCGCTCGCGCTCGGCGTCGCGCCGCAGGCCCTCCCGTTCGGCGCGGGCCTGCAGGCGCGCCGTGATGTCACGGTTGACCTCGAGCATCGCCGTGACCCGTCCCTGCCCGTCGCGCTGGGCGCCCCAGCGGCTGGCGACGATCAGCCGCCGGCCGTCCCTGGTGTGCTGGACCAGGTCGCCGTCCCACTCGCCCTGCTCGCTGACGATTCGCTCGATCTCCACGAGCGGGATCGGGTACTCGGTTCGCAGCAGCTCTCCGGCCATGGTGCCGAGCGCCTCCTCACGGCTCCAGCCGTAGGTGTCCTCGGCGCCCCGGTTCCAGAAGATGATCCTGCGCCCCGCATCGCGCGCGAAGATCGCGTCGGCCGCCAGCTCCAGCAGTGCGGCGTGCGAGACCGCCACCAGGCGCTCGGCGCTCATCCGGGCACGCTGCTACCAGGGTCAGGGCAGGCCGCGCGGGCCGCGCTCCCGCGGTGAGCGCTCACCCCCTGGCGGGCGAGAGTCGCGCGGATCACTGCAGGTCGCCGATGTAGTGCCAGAGCCGTCGGGCACCTCCCAGATCCCTCGGATGCAAGTTCCAAGAATAGTGCAAGTCCTGCAATTTGCGCTTCTGCGCCCGTCTCGCAGCCGAGTCGCCCCGAGCGCCCGCCCGCCCCGGTCGGGCCGCG
>DAHVAB010000221.1 GCA_027314825.1 Solirubrobacterales bacterium | reverse complement strand
ATGGTCACGACCGAGAGCGACGGCAAGCTACGGCCATCCTCCGCCGCGCTCGAATTGCGAGCGGGTGAGGCCGGCTGCTCAGTCCACGTACAAGCACGCTTGCCGGACCCGCAAGACCCCTTGGCCGTTCTTGATGGCCATTCTCAAGAGTGGGGCGTAGCGACCGCCACAGCTGGTGATGCCCGGGACGAAGACAGGCATCGCGTTGTGGGTGCGCCGCGGGAAGATCCTCCTCCGCGAGCGGACGTTCCTGCGCACGCCGAAGTGGTGCCGACTGCGACCTCCCGAACGAAGCAGAAGCGCCATTTCGGTGCTCTCGCTGCGAGGATGACTTTTCTTCAAGAGCCAGTTATGGCTTCGCAGCGCCCCGGCTGAGCGCATCCTTGCTAACAGCGGCAGTACGCCTCGCCCCGCCACGTCTTGTATACCTATAGGGAGTGATTTCTTACGCTTTCCTCAACCTATAAGTCCGTTTAGGTTCTTTTCTGATAACTTATTGGTATGCCGCAGGTAGAAGGAGCGGCGCAGGCCCGCCGTGAGCTGGATCGAAAGTTCGCCACGCTGAACCTGGATTCCGTTGTGGCTCGACCCCGGGCAGGATGGATCCGGGCCATCCGGCGCGCACTCGGGATGAGCCAAGCGGTCCTCGCCGAGCGCCTCGCGGTGTCGCCTGCTGCGGTGGCCAAGCTCGAGGCGGCCGAGCTGCATGGCGGCATCACGATCGCCAAGCTCGCCGAGGTCGCGGCAGCTCTGGACTGCCGGCTCGTCTACACGCTGGTGCCGGAGAGGAGCCTGCAGGACACCGTGCGAGACCAGGCGCGCCGGCGCGCACAGCAGCTGCTGGGCTATGCGGCACGAACGATGGCCCTGGAGGCGCAAGAGGTCGACCCCGATCGACAGGACGAAGCGGTTGACCGCTACGCGGACCAGATCGTGAGACGCGGCGAAGTCTGGCGCGCACGAAGGCGAGGACCCAGGGCATCGCCGTGAGCGACCCTCGGCGGGAGTCACCGCTCCCGCGCTTCAATCTCCGCACGATCGGGCCTGAGCCTGCGGGAGCGACGCCCATCGCCGAGGAGGACCTGGAGGGACTCATCCCAGACTTCGTCGCAACACGCGCCGACCTCAACCTCGTCGAGTTCGAGAGCATCGCCGCCGCGCTGCCGTGGGCTCTGCGCGAAGCGGCCTCACGCGGCCCTCAGGGTATCCTCGACCACGCCTTCATGATCGCCCTGCATCGGCGGATGTTCGGTGCGGTCTGGACGTGGGCGGGAACACAGCGAACGCGCGTCACGAACATCGGCGTCGATCCAGCGCAGATCGCTGGCGAATGCCGCCTGCTCTTCGACGATGCGAAGTACTGGCACGACCACGCCGTCTATGACCCCGACGAGCGCGCCTCACGCATCCATTGCCGCCTCGTGAGCATCCATCCGTTTCCCAATGGCAACGGCCGATGCACTCGCCTGATGGCCGACCTGTACCTGA
Source organism: Solirubrobacterales bacterium (assembly GCA_027314825.1). GTDB lineage: Bacteria > Actinomycetota > Thermoleophilia > Solirubrobacterales > Solirubrobacteraceae > Palsa-744. The sequence continues at coordinate 3,186 of DAHVAB010000221.1, read as the reverse complement.
CATCCATCGGGGCTCGGCCATTCAGCTGGGGAGGCCAAGCCCTCGACGTCGACAGCACCTTGCGCGCGGACTACACAAAAGCCCTGATCAAGGCTGCGACGGATGGCGAATACCTTGACCTCGTCCGCTTCGCGCGCCGATAGCTCGGCGAGATCTCACCCCGTGTCCTTCACACCGTCGTCGCGGCCCACACGCCAGACGCCACCGGCCGCTGCCACCCCTGGCCTGTGCCCTCCGACGTCTGCTCCCCTACCCGTAGCCGTCTTCCGCGTATTCGCGTTCGTACTGCTCTGCTTGGTCAACCCACGCTACGTACCCGTCGATCAGCGACACGAACGCGGTGACGTGCTGTTCGAGTGCGTCCAAGTCGATGAACTCGGGGCGTTCATGCTCGTCACCGTCCTTTCCGACCGGATACCTGTACGTGTACGAGCCGGGATCGACGTCGGCGAGCAAGGTGACCAGCTCGCCGCCAGCGGCGTCCAGTTCGCGCCACTCCTTGGTGTCCGCACCGACCGCTCTCCGGCAGCCATCCCACAGGGCAACGAGCGAATGCTGAGCCTTGACCTCACGCAGATCGAAGCCACGGTCGACAAGCATCTCCTTCATGGTGAGCTCAACGCGGTGGCGTTGCAGGAAGAAGATGACCAGGCCAACCTGGTCGATGGTCGCGCCGAACCGACGCCTGTGCTCGGTTAGGAACCCCGCCGCTTCCCTGTAGCCGATCCCCGCATAGGTCCAGCCTTTCGACCACTCGGTCTGTACGTAAGCCTCGCGTCGCTCGCTCGGGAATATCGAGGCTCGCAGCGTCACAGTGCCAGCATAGAAGCGCCCTTGAGCGGCCAACGTCAGGGTGCGCAAAGCTCTGGAATACCTCCTGGCTGCGACGGCGGTGCAGCCTGTCTCACGCCCCACCCCTCGCTCTGCCGCTCACGCGACTCATCCGGCAACCGCGGCGGATCTAGCGCGTACCATGATGCCGCACTGCGTACTATCCTACGCAGGCGGGTAATATGGTGCCGCGATGGATTTGAGCGAGCCGTACGCAGCGGTCTGCCCGACCTTGGAGGGTCCCGTGCTCGAGGTGCTTGCCCGCACGACTCGCCCGCTCACCGGCCGGGAGGTGGCACGCCTGTCGCGACGCGGGTCGGAGCGCGGAGTACGCCTCGTGCTCGCCCGGCTCGTCTCTCATGGCCTCGCGAGCGTCCAGCAGGCCGGCTCCGCGTCGATGTTCGTGCTGAACCGCGATCACGTGGCCGCCGGCATCGTGGAGGGGCTCATGCGACTGCGCGCCCATCTGATCGAGCGCATCCGCCAGGAGGTGGCCGGATGGCAGATCCAACCACTCCACGCATCGAGCTTCGGCTCCGCTGCCCGCGGAGACGGGCACACCGACAGCGACGTCGACCTTCTGATCGTCCGCCCCGACGCCGTGGCCGAGGAGGACTCCCGCTGGCGTGAGCAGCTGCACCTGCTGGCCGAGAATGTGCAACGGTGGTCCGGCAACCACGCATCCCTGCACGAGCTCTCGCTGGTACGGCTGCGCGCAGCGGTGCGACGCAAGGAGCCGATCATCGCATCGCTGCGCGAGCAGTCGATCACACTGGCGGGCGCCGACTTCGCGGAGCTGACGTCGAGTCGCCGCTGGAAGGCCAGCGCGGCATGACGCCACGACAGGCGGGCCGCACGCAGAGATGCGGGCGACCCCAGGCCACTACACGCCTGGCTCACGCGCGCAAGTTCCTTGAGGCCGCGGAGCTGATCGCCACCGGCATCGAAGATGACGAGGCGAAGGTCAGCGTCGCCGCATCCCTCGCGGTGCTCGCCGGTATCGCCGCCAGCGACGCCGCCTGCTGCGCTGAATAGCGAGCGTACCACAGGCCCTTTGCTGAAGACGCCGTGCATGACGGCTCGTTGATCGCCCTGTTATTTGCGAGTAGGCCTGGCGCGTTTAATAAGACCCTCAGCGGGCCTCTCGGATGGAAGGCGACCTCAATAACGCCACCGCCCAGTTGGAGCGACGGGCTGTGGCCGCGATGTTGGTCCTGATCCGGAGGCGCGCCCCGGCGGGACGCGCTCAGCCCTCGGCCGGATTCAGCGCTTCCTCGCCGCCCTCGATCAGCTGCCTGAGGCTCGTGTTCACGTAGTACCCCCACGCGGAGGAGCACTTCTCGTAGCACTCGATCTCAGGGGTGAGTCCTACGTGGCTCAAGCGCACGGCCTGCATCGGCGGCCGACCCCTCCGCCAGAGGGGTGCGGGAGGATCGCTGACCGGCCGCGTGAGCGCGTCCGCGCCGCCACCCCGCCAACACCTGCGCCCCGTCCCGGATCATCGCCACCTCCGCCTCGCTCAGCCCGAGCGTCGGTGCGAGCACGTGGGCGTCGCCCCATCCGAAGGCGCGCTCGATCGAGCCCTCCGCGAGCATGCCGTCGAGGGTCGACAGCGCCTCGGTCCTGCGCGCGAGCCGCCGCGGATGCAGCACCCGCATCGCGGCGACCTCCCGCGGCACCAGGACGAGCACGCCGCCGCCGAGGGAGTGCACGCACAGCTCCATCTGCAGCACGGTCAGCGAGCTGTGCCAGGCCAGGGCGAAGCCGGCCGCGTCGGCCGGCCGCCGCAGGTACCCGCAGAGCAGGCTGTTGGACACCGCCAGCCCGCCATCGTTGAGGAGCACGAGCGGCCGCTCGGCGAAGACGGGAAAGACCAGGTCTGCCACCCTCACGCCGGGCACCCGATACCACGGCTCACGCGTGCGGCACTTGAACCTCGCGCTCACCCCGCTCGCCTCCCCGTGGGCGAGGTAGGCGCGATCGCCAGCGGCCAGCGAGCGCAGGTCCCCCTCCGGTGAGAACAGCTGCTCAGGCTCACACCGCGACGTACGCACACCCGCCCCCCGCAGCCTCCGCCCGGAGGCGAGCGCGGGGCGCAGGCTCCCGGCCGAGAGGCCGTATCGCGCGACGGTCTCCGCCGAGGGGTGAAAGAACCGCTTGTCACCGGCGACGTACCCGATCCTCACGTCGGCCAGCTCGCCGACCTGCGCCGTCGCCGGCGCGATCCTCTCCGCCAGGAGCTCGCGCAGCGGCGCGGACAGCAGCGCCTCCAGGAACACGCGCCGCCCCGCCACGATCTCATCGAGGCGGAGCGTCTCGGCCCGCGCCGGCTCGCCGGCCGGCAGGTCGGCTTCC
>DAHVAB010000220.1 GCA_027314825.1 Solirubrobacterales bacterium | reverse complement strand
AGTTCTACATGGTCCGGGTCGCGGGACTGCACGACCAGATCGACGCCGGCGTCGACAATCCGGGCCAGGACGGGCTGACCCCATCTGAGACGATCCCGGCGATCCGCGAGCGGGTGATCGAGCTGGGGGGGCGCCTGACTGGCTGCTTCGAGCGCGAGCTGCGCCCGGCGCTGGCCACGCACGGCATCAGGATCCTCAGCTGCGCCGAGCTCGACGAGAGCCAGCGCCGCGAGCTGGCCGCCCACTTCCAGCGGGTGATCTTCCCGGCGCTCACCCCCCTGGCTGTCGCGCCCGGCCGTCCCTTCCCCTACATCTCCAACCTCTCGCTGAGCCTCGCGGTGCTGGTGCGCGACCCGATGACCGATCAGACGGTCTTCGCGCGCGTGAAGGTGCCCTCGGAGATCCTGCCGCGCTTCGTCGCGGTCAGCTGGCGCGGCGCGCCGGCGCGCAGCGGGACGGCCGAGCAGGCGAGCGCGTTCGTGACGCTGGAGGACGCGATCGCCCACCATCTCGACGTGCTCTTCCCGGGCATGCAGATCGTCGACTCGGCGCTCTTCCGTGTCACCCGCGACGCCGACCTGGAGGTCTCCGACGACGCCGCCGACCTGCTGCAGGCCGTCGAGGACGAGCTGCGCAGGCGCCGCTTCGGCGAGCTCGTGCGCGTCGAGGTCTCCGCGGAGATGTCGCCGCGGCTGCGCGAAGAGCTGATCGACCTGCTCGGCGTGGACGAGCAGGAGGTCTACCCGGTCGACGGCCTGCTCGACATGGGCTCGCTCTCACAGATCGCCTCCCTTCCCGGCATGCCGGAGCTGCGATTCCCCCCGTTCGCCGGCACCACGCACCCGCGCCTGCTGCGCCACGAGGGAGAGCGCGCCGACGTGCTGGCCGCGATGCGGGAAGGCCCCTTCCTGGTCCACCATCCATACGACTCCTTCGCGACCTCTGTTGAGCGATTCGTCGAGCAGGCGGTCGCCGACCCGAACGTGCTCGCGATCAAGCTGACCGTCTACCGGACCAGCGACGACTCGGCGATCGTGCCGGCGCTGATCGACGCGACCGAACGGGGCAAGCAGGCGGTGGCCCTCCTCGAGCTGACAGCGCGCTTCGACGAGCGCACCAACATCGACTGGGCCAAGTCCCTGGAGGAGGCGGGCGTCCACGTCGTCTACGGGCTGCCCGCCCTGAAGACGCACGCCAAGTGCGTGCTGGTGGTCCGCCGCGAGGGCGACGGGGTGCGCAACTACATCCACATCGGGACCGGCAACTACCACTCCGCGACCGCACGCCTCTACACGGACTTCGGCCTGTTCACGCTCGATGAGGACATCGGCGTCGACGTGGCCGACATGTTCAACTACCTGACCGGGTTCGGCCGCCCCCAGGGCTACCGCAAGGTCCTGATCGCTCCCGACGCGCTGCGCAAGGGCATGATCGAGGAGATCGACCGCACGATCGCCGCCCACAGCCCGCAGTCGCCCGCGCGGATCGCGATGAAGATGAACGCGCTCGTCGACGGCCCCTGCATCAGAGCGCTCTACCGCGCCTCGAAGGCCGGCGTGAAGGTCGATCTGAACGTGCGCGGGATCTGCTGCCTGCGGCCGGGAGTGCCCGGGCTCTCCGAGAACATCAGGGTCGTCTCGGTCGTCGGCCGCCTGCTGGAGCACTCTCGCGTCTACGCCTTCCAGCGGGACGGAAAGCACATCGTCTACATCGCGTCAGCCGACCTGATGCCCCGCAACCTCGACCATCGCGTCGAGCTCGCCGCGCCGGTCGCCACGCCGGAGCTGCAGGACCAGCTGCTCGACACGCTGGAGCGGGCGATGGCGGACAACCAGAGCTCCTGGGAGCTCGGCGGCGATGGGAGCTGGCGCCGGCGCTCGCCGGGGCCGGGAGAGCCGGCGCGCAACCTGCAGCTGGAGCTGATGGAGCTGCATGCGCGACGGGCCGCGGGCGCCGAGCAGGCAGCCGCCGAGCCGGGCGACGGCGGCAGCTCACCCACGCCGACGGACCGGGGCGGCGGTGGCTATTCCTCGCGGGCCGCGCAGGAACGCCCGCCGGCCAGGGCGCCCGGCACGCCGGCGTAGCGGGGGGCGGCCAAGCCACTCCTCCGGGCAGCCGGACGGCCGCACCACTCCTCCGGGCGGCCGGACAGCCGCACCGCCCGCGCGTTCAGGCGGCCGCCGGGCCGGACCGCCGGCGGCTTCAGCCGGCCGAGCCGTCGGGCAGAGCGGCGAGCGCGCGCCTGAGATCGTCGACCGACTGGTAGTCCAGCCCGAGCAGATGATCGTGGCGATGGGCCACGACGCCCTGCTCGTCGACCACCACCACCGATCGCTTGGTCATCCCGAGCCGCTGCGCATACGCGCTGTAGGCCTTGGCGACCGCGCCGTCGGGGTCTGAGAGCAACGGCACGTTCAGGCCATGCTTGGCCGCGAAGGACTCGTGCGAGGCCATGTCCTGGGACGAGATCCCCACCACCGTAGCGCCGAGCGCCGCCAGGTCGCCGGCACGATCCCTGTAGGAGCAGAACTGCCTCGTGCAGACCAGCGTGCCATCCCCCGGATAGAACAGCAGCACGACCCGCTCACCGCGATGCTCGGAGAGCTTGAAGGGGCCATCTGTGCCGGGCAGCTCGAAGTCGGGAGCCGGCTCGCCGACCTGCGGTGTTCTGGCCATCACACCCACCTCCCCACTCTGTCTCGACGATCCCGATCCCTGAGTTCCACCATACAGGACGGCGCTCCGAGCGGCGGCAGCGACGAGCGCCGGCGACCTTCTGATCGCCGACGCCGACCGAGCGCCGAGCGAGGGGTCTCGTGCCCGGACATCACCCACGGGGCAGCCGGCGGCTCTCCGTGAAGGGCCGGCTGCGCCGTGCGTGCGCGTCGCTTGCTCTGTGTCCATCGCGGACGGCCCGGATCCTCGCACCCTCTCGCGGCGGCGATGTGACGGTGCCGTGAAGCTGAGCGGTGCGAGCCGCGCTAGCCTCAGAGCATGGATGCCTCGCTCGCCGGCCAGCTGCTCCTCGCCTCCCCGGCACTGAGCGATCCGAACTTCGCGCGCACCGTCGTCCTGGTCGGCGTTCACACCGAGGAGGGCGCGATGGGCGTCGTCCTCAACCGACCTTCCGAGACCACCGTGGCCGACGCCGTTCCGCAGCTCGAGATCGCGGTCGAGCCGACCGAGCCCGTCTTCCTCGGCGGTCCGGTCCAGCCGAGCTCGGTGGTGCTGCTGGCCGAGTTCCTGGATCCGGCGCCGGCGGCGCTGCTCGTGCTCGGACGGATCGGCTTCCCAGCCGGGGACACCGACGTGGACGGCCTCACCGAGGCGACGGCGCGCCGGCGCGTCTTCGCCGGCTACGCCGGCTGGGGCGAGGGGCAGCTCGATCAGGAGCTGGCCCAGGGCGACTGGATCACGCATCCCGCTGTTCCCGACGACGTCTTCAGCGAGGACCCCGAGCAGCTCTGGGAATCGGTGCTGGAGCGCAAGGGCGGCAGCTATGCTCTGCTCGCGCGCATGCCGATGGACCCGAGCATGAACTGAGCCGCGGCCGCGGCGGCCAGCGTCCTGGCCGGCCGGCCGGGGCCTGTCCCGCAGCCGGCCGGGCGGGCGAAGTGGAGGGGGGCACCGCAGCAGTCCGTCGGTGCAATACGCACGCGCTCGCGCTTTCCGTCCTTACCCTTCTACTGCAGAGCCACGATCGCCCGTCCCCCGCCCCGCCGATGCTCAAGCTCGCCCGCTGGTCAACGACGCACCGCCTATACGTGGTCCTCATCTGGATCGCGCTGGTCGTGGGGATCGGCGCCCTGGCGCAGACGGTCGGCACCACCTACTCCAACAACTACACGCTCCCCGGCTCCGACGCCCAGCACGCAGCCGACCTGCTCTCCTCCAGCTTCCCCGCCCAGGCTGGCGATCACGATCAGATCGTCTTCCGGGTCTCGCACGGCACGGTCCGCGATCCGGCGGTGCGCTCTCAGATGGACGCCACCTTCGCGCGGGTGCGCCGGCTCCCCCACGTCGCCGCGGTGATCAGCCCTTATCAGCGCGCGGTGGCCGGGGACGCCATCTCACAGAACGGCAGGATCGCCTTCGCGACCGTCGTCTTCGACGAACGGGCCGACACGCTGCCCAAGAGCGCGGCCCGGCGAGTCATCGCCGTCGCAGAATCGGCGCAGCGGCCAGGCTTGGAGGTGGCGCTCGGCGGCGCGGCGATCGCCCACACCGAGACGCAGGGCTTCGGCCTCTCAACCGCGATCGGCCTGGCGGCCGCGATCGTGGTCCTGCTCATCACGTTCGGCTCGATGATCGCGATGGGCCTGCCGATCCTCACCGCCCTGTTCGGCCTGGGCACCGGGATCGGGCTGATCGCGCTCTTCACCCACGCGGTCGAAACGCCCGACTTCTCCTCCGAGCTGGCCGCGATGGTCGGCCTCGGCGTCGGCATCGACTACGCGCTCTTCATCGTCACCCGCTTCCGCGAGGCCTACCACAGCCCCGGGCCCTCCCACGGCAAGGTCCGCGAGTCGACCGTGGAGGCGATGGACACCGCCGGGCGCGCCGTCCTGTTCGCCGGCTGCACGGTCGTGATCGCCCTGCTCGGGATGATGCTGCTTGGCGTCACCTTCCTCTACGGCGTCGCGATCTCCGCCGCGATCGGCGTGGCGCTGATGATG
>DAHVAB010000021.1 GCA_027314825.1 Solirubrobacterales bacterium | reverse complement strand
CGGCCACGTGCCCCTGCAGGTGGTCGACCGCGGCGAAGGGCAGCTCGCGCGCGGCGGCGAGCGCCTTGCCGGTGGAGAGGCCGATCAGCAGAGCGCCGATCAGGCCGGGACCCTGGGTGGCGGCGACCAGGTCGATCTCGGAGAGCTCGGTGGCGGCCTCGCGCAGGGCCTCCTCCACCACGACGTTGACAAGCTCGAGGTGGTGGCGGGAGGCGATCTCCGGGACCACGCCGCCGAAGCGGTCGTGGACGCGCTGGGAGGAGATCGTGTTGGAGAGGATCCGCCCGTCGCCGGTGAGGACGGCCGCGCAGGTGTCGTCGCAGCTGGTCTCCAACGCGAGGATGAGCCGCCCCGGCGCGTGCATGACGCCCGTCACCAGCCGAGCCCGGGATTGGGCACGTCGTCCATCGAGCCTTCGAGGGTCGCCGGCGTTCGCCACATGATCAGGGCGTCCTCGCCGTTGTCCTGGTAGTAGCGCCGGCGTATCCCGGCGGGCCTGAACCCCTCCCGCTCGTAGAGATGGATCGCGACGTCGTTGGAGCGCCGGACCTCCAGGGTGTAGCGGGCCCGCTCGTCGGCGACCCGGCGGTAGAGGTCGGCGAGCAGCGCGCTGGCGACTCCCCGTCCCTGCATGTCCGGGTCGACGGCGACGTTCATGACGTGCCAGACGGTGTCGTAGCGAGAGCAGATCAGGTAGCCGACGAGCCGTTCGGCTGCGAGGGCGGCCAGGCAGATGCCGGAGCGCTTGGAGAGCTCGAGCACGAACATGGCCAGCGACCAGGGCGTGGGGAAGGCGCGCCGCTCGATCGCCATCACCTGCGGAAGGTCGGGGTAGGTGAGCGGCCTGATCCGCTGCGCGCCTCCGCCCGGCCGGCCGGTCGCCTGCACGGGACTGCTCACCGGCGGCCCGCCTGCTGAGGCTCCCGCCGGGAGGCGAGCTCGGCGTCGGGACGGCGGCCGTAGTGAGGGAGTACCTCGTCCAGCCGCTGCGGACGCTCGGCGCTCAGCGCGAGCTCGCAGATGCTCTCGGCCTGCACGCGGTGAAGCGGCGAGTCGGGGGCGGCCAGTCGCGCCCCAGCGGATTCCAGCTGGGAGGCGAACAGGTGGGCGCCGTCGCCGACCGCCAGCCAGCGGCCCCCCTCGACGCCGGGAAGCACGGCGATCGCCTCGGCGAGCCGCTCCGGCGGGAGCGCACGCGGGGCAGCGCGCTCGACAGGCGGCCGGCCTGAAGCGGCGCCCTCGTAGGCTGCCATGAACGCCTCCCCCCTGCGAGCGTCGAGGATGGAGATGATGCCGGCGGAGCCGGCCGCGGCGAGCGCGGGCACTGCCAGCGCTTGGAGGGTGGGTACGCCGGTGAGCTGCGCGTTCAGCGCCTGAGCGAGCGCGCGCGCGGTGGCGACGCCGATCCGCAGCCCGGTGAAGGTGCCGGGGCCGAGCCCGACGGCGATCAGGTCGACGTCGCACAAGCGCAGGCCGGCCTCGCCCAGAAGCCGGTGGGTGAGCGTGAGCACCTGCGCGGTGTGGGCGGGGCGGGCGCCCGCGGGCGGATCGTCGCGCGCCTGCAGCGTCTCGCCGTCTGAGAGGCGCAGGGCGACCGCGGTGGCGGGCGTGGCGGTGTCCAGTCCGAGCACGATCACGGCTCGCTCACCTCGATCTGGCGCGTGTCGCCGCCCCCGTGGGTGAGCGTGATCGTCAACCGCGGCGCTTCGATCGTCGTTTCGGCCGCCTGCGGCCACTCGACGAAGGCGATCCGTCCGGGGCCGATATGGTCGGCGAGCAGCGCCGGGTCCTCGGCGCCCAGGTCGGCGAGGCGGTAGAGATCGAGGTGGGAGACGGTGAGGCCGCGGCCCGGATAGCGGTGGCCGATGCTGAAGGTCGGGCTCGTGACCGGCCCCTGCACGCCGAGGGCGCGGGCCGCACCGCGCACGAGCGTCGTCTTGCCGGAGCCGAGCTCCCCGCGGATCAGGACGATGTCGCCGTCGCGCAGCCGCGCGGCCAGCTCGGCGCCGAGATCTTCGGTCTGCTCCGCGCTCGTGCTCTGCAGGATGTGCAACGCCACGACATGACTCTAGTCTCCGGCTGCTCAGTCTGCGGCTGCTCAGTCTGCGGCTGCTCAGTCTGCGGCTGCTCAGTCTGCGGCTGCTGCCGGGGCGCTCGCAGGGTCGCTTCCGCGCGAGGACAGGATTAAATGAGGCCGGCCCGCGGAGAGGAGGGCGGGCCGGCCTGGTACTGCTTGGGGAGGATGGAGACGTCCCTCCTATCGGCAGCTCCGGCGCGGAGCTTTAGCGCCCGCGCCACATCCGCTCAGAAGAGGTCGAGCTGGTCGATCTGCGAGCCTGCCTGCGCCATGCCGGACTCGGCCTCCCCTGCCTCTCCGGCGGCCGCCGGCGGTGCCGGATCGTCCCGCTCGGGCTCCGGCGGGCCGAGGCACTGCGCCTGCTCCGGCGCCGGCTCGGCGAGCAGGTCCGGCAGCCGCAGGAAGTCTTCGCGCAGGGTCTGCAGCATCCGCGGCGTGTAGAGGGCGGCGGCCGGGTGGAAGATCGGGTAGAGGCGGACCGTCCGGCGCCCGAGAGCCATCAGCTCGGGCTGGCCGTGCAGCCGGGTGATTCCCGTCTGGTCCTCGCGCAGCAGCTTGGTCGCGAAGTTGCCGAGGGTGCAGATCACCTTCGGCTGCACGAGCTCGACCTGACGGTAGAGGTAGCTGCGGCAGTTCTCGATCTCGACCGGCAGCGGGTCGCGATTGTTCGGCGGGCGGCACTTCAGCGTGTTGGCGATGAAGACGTCGGCGCGGGCGAGGCCGATCTCGCCGAGCAGCCGCTCGAGCAGCTTGCCGGCCGCCCCGACGAACGGCACGCCCTGCTCGTCCTCTTTGGCGCCGGGCGCCTCGCCGATGAACATGAGCTCCGCGTCGGCGTTGCCGGATCCGAACACGACCGTCTGGCGGGTTCCAGCCAGCTCCGGGCAGCGCCGGCAGGCCTGCGTCTGCACGCAGAGCGCCTTCAGCGCCTCGCGGCGCTCGTCGGCGGTCTGCGGAGCCTGCCCTGCGTGCACGGAGCGATCCTACCGGGAGGGTGGCGGTAACAATCCTTACCCGCCGGCGCTCGCCCTCTTGCGGCAGCCGGCAGGAGCGCTATGATCGCGACATCGCGACCGGTATCCGCGAGGAACTGGACCGAGCCCGATGACAGACCTCACCCCGTCAACGACGGTGCGCACAGTCGCCGAGCTGCGCGCCGCTCTGCAGCCCGCCCGCGAGGCGGGCGACTCGATCGCCCTGGTGGCGACGATGGGCGCCCTCCATGAGGGCCACCTCTCGCTGATCGAGGCCGCCGCACGCCGCTGCGCGGTCGTGGTGGTCTCGATCTTCGTCAACCCGATCCAGTTCGACGAGCAGGCCGACCTGGCCGCCTACCCGCGCGGCGAGCGGCGCGACGTGGAGCTGGCCGCCGGCGCCGGCGCGCACCTGATCTTCGCGCCCGCGCCACAGGAGATCTACCCTTCCGGCTTCTCGACCGCCGTGCGGGTGAGCGGGCTGACCGACAGGCTGGAGGGCGCGGCGCGCGGCGCGCAGCACTTCCACGGGGTCACGACGGTCGTCTGCAAGCTGCTGAACATCGTCGCCCCGCACGTCGCCTTCTTCGGCGCCAAGGATGCTCAGCAGGTGGCCGTCGTGAGAAGGATGGTCGCCGATCTCGACATCCCGGCGAGGATCGAGACGGTGCCCACGGTGCGCGAGCCCGACGGGCTGGCGGCCTCCAGCCGCAACGCACGGCTGACGCCGCAGCAGCGCCGGCGAGCGCTCTGCCTGCACGCGGCGCTGCGGGCCGCCGAGCGGGAGCTGGCCGGTGGGCAGCGCGACGCCGCGCTCCTGCTGGCCATTGCGGGCGAGCAGCTGGCGCGCGCAGGAGTCGAGCCGGAGTACCTGGCGCTCGTGGACGGCGAGACCTTCGAGGAGGTCGATCGCCTCCAGCGGGACGGCCTGCTGCTCGTGGCCGCCCGGTTCGGGGACGTCAGGCTGATCGACAACATGCCGCTGCATGTGGCTGCCGGCCCCACGCCGGGGAGCCGCCCCGAGGAGGAGCCATCCCCTCACCGACCCCCCGCGGAGCCAGACTCTCACCGCTCCTCCGGGCAGCCAGACCATCACCGCTCCCCCGCGGAGCCAAGCCATCACCGCTCCCCCGGGGAGCCAAGCCATCACCGCTCCCCCGGGGAGCCCGACCCTCGATACGAGAAGACTGGAGAAGTGCTTCGCCTATGCAACGCGTGATGCTGAAGTCGAAGATCCACCGCGCGAGCGTGACCGACTGCGACCTGCACTACGTCGGCTCGATCACGATCGACCCCGACCTGCTGGAAGCGGCCGACATGCTCGAGCACGAGCAGGTGCACGTGCTCGACATCGACAATGGACAGCGGTTCGCCACTTACACGATCGCGGGCGTTCGCGGCTCCGGCGAGATGAAGATCAACGGAGCGGCCGCGCGGCTGGTGCAGCGGGGAGACACGGTGATCGTCATCTCCTATGCCTCCTACGCGGAGGACGAGCTGGCCGCATACGAGCCGAAGGTGGTTCATGTGGAGGCGCAGACCAACCGGATCATCGCCGTCGACGACGCGGTGGCGAGCCTGCTCACCGAGAGCGTCCGCTGAGGGCCTGCCCGCAGAGAGGAGCCAACATGTCATCCCATCCCTCACCCGCCCTTCAGGCGCCCGCCGACCCGGGTCGCCTTCCGATGACCCTGCCGCTGCTCGCGGAGAAGAAGCGGCTCGGCGAACCGATCGTGATGGTCACCGCCTACGACTACCCTGGCGCTCGCGCCGCGGAGGAGGCGGGCGTCGACATCGTGCTGGTCGGCGACTCCGCCGCCACGACCGTGCTCGGATACTCATCGACCACGCCCGTGAGCCTGGATGACATGCTCGTCCTGGCTCGCGCGGTCAGGCGCGGGCTGCGCAGCCCGCTGATGGTCGGAGACCTGCCGTTCGGCTCCTATGAGGTCAGCGACGAGCGGGCGATCGAGACCGCGGTGCGGATGGTCTCAGAGGCCGGCTGCGAGGCGATCAAGATGGAGGGCGGCGGCCCGGCCGCGCTCAGCCGCGCCCGGGCGATCGTGGGAGCCGGCATCCCCGTGATGGGCCATGTCGGGCTCACCCCGCAGAGCGCGACCGCGCTCGGCGGCTGGAAGGCGCAGGGACGCACCGCGGCCGCGGCCGCGCGGATCGCGCAGGAGGCGCTCGCGCTGCAGGAGGCCGGCTGCTTCTCGATCGTCTTCGAGGCGGTCCCCGCCGCCGTGACCGAGGAGATCGTGCGGCGGATAGAGGTGCCGGTGATCGGCATCGGCGCCGGCCCTGCCACCGACGGGCAGGTGCTCGTCTTCCACGACCTGCTCGGTATCCGCGACGGGCTCGGCCCGCGCTTCGTCAAGCGCTACGCCAACATCCTGGAAGAGATGACCGCCGGCGTGGCCGCCTATGCGGAGGATGTGCGGCTGCGCCGCTATCCGGGGCCGGAGCACGTCTACAAGATCGACCCGGCGGAGCTGGAGGAGCTGCGCTCGCAGCTGGCCTGAGGCCGCCGGCCTCACTCCTCGAAGCAGACCCAGGCGACGTGCCGATCGCCGACCGGCAGTTGCAGCGCCCGCAGCGCGCCGGCGCGACCGTCAGGCCAGAGGAGCGGCGAGGGCAGCCTCCGCGGGTCGTATGCGAGGGCGTCGCCGAGCGTCTTGGCGAGCGCCTCCTTGCTCGACCATAGCGAGGCGCAGCGAGCATCGCGGTCGGGCATGCTCGCCCACGGCAGCTGCTCCTGCGGGGTGCAGATGGATTCGGCGAAGGCGCGATCGAACGGCTCGACCTGCTCCAGATCGACGCCGACGCGCATCCCGTGCCAGGCGATCAGGGCGTAGGGGTGCCGGTATGAGCGGCTGTGGTGAGCCGCCCGCTGATCCTCGCACCACGATCGCGCCCAGGCTCGCAGGCCGGCCTCCCCGAGGCGCGTCCCGCTGGCGTCGAGCAGGTGGACCTGCGGGCCGTCCGGAGCGCTCAGCAGCGGCCGCATGCTCGGCGGGCCGTCCGGAGCGCTCAGCAGCGGCCGCAGGCTCGGCCCCGCGGCGGGCGCGTCCATCAGAGTGCCACGACCGGCGCGCCGTGCCAGCTCGTCTGCGCCGGCAGCCGCTCGCCCCGCATCACGACGGCTCGCCCGCCGACCATGCAGCCCTCGCCGATCTCCGTGTCCGGAAGGGTCGCGCTGCTCGGCCCGAGCGTCGAGCCGGCGCCGAGGCTGGCCGGGCCGATCCGCATCATCCGATCGTGGAAGAGATGGGTCTCCACGACCGAGTGGCGGTTGACCGCGGCGCCGTCTCCCAGGCTGGCGAGCTCGAACTCCGTGATCGTGAGCGTTTCGCACCACACGTCGCGCCCGACCTTGGATCCCATCAGGCGCAGGTAGAGCGACATCAGCGGCGTGCCGAGGGCGAAGTCGAGCAGCCATGAGCCGGCCAGCTCCTCCTGAGCGGAGTTGATGATCTCGTCGCGCCACACGAACCACGACCACAGCGGGTGCTCGCCGGCGCGGTAGCGGCCGATCAGCAGCCACTTCAGGGCGACGGTGGCGAGCATCGCCGCGATCCCGCCGGCGAGCAGCAGCGGGACGGCGGCGCCCATCATCGCGCCGACGCCGGCGTCGTTGCCGGCAGTGTTCAGGCCCCAGAAGGCGAGCGATCCGATCACGGTGGAGAGGGTCGCCGGCAGCAGGATCCTGATCGCCTCCATCATCGCTCTCGCCGCGATCAGGCGGGCGGGAGGATCGGTGGTGAGCGCCGGATCGGTGCCGGCCGGCAGCCGCGGCAGCTCCAGCGGCGGAGCGCCGAGCCAAGCGGTGTCCTGCCCGCAGCTGGCGGGAGCCGTCGTCAGCACCCCCACGATGCTGCGCCGGCCGGTGCTGGAGCCGCCCTGCAGGATCGCGCCGTTGCCGAGGAAGCTTTCCTCGCCCACCTCGATCGGCGCGACGCTCAGCCATCCGTCGCGGGCGCGAGCCGTCGCGAAGACGACGTCGTCGGCGGCGAAGCTGCGCTGCCCGAAGGAGACCAGCCGGTTCAGCCCTACGGCGGTGCACAGCTCGCTGCGAGCGCCGATCTCGATGCCGGCGAGCCGCAGCCACGGCGCGGTGAACATGCTCGAGTAGAGGGGGAAGAGGGTGTCACGGGTGCCGGCCATCACCGTCTCGGTGAACCACAGCGCCCAGCCGACCGATCCGCCCGCCGGATGCAGGCCGGGCCGGATCAGGGGTGAGACGCTGCGCACGAGCAGCGCGACCAGCAGCGCGTAGACGACCACGAAGCTCACGACCATCACCGGCGCGATCGTGATCGCGAGCGTGACGAGCGCCCCGATCGACTGGCCGGGCGTCCGCAGGAGGATCAGCAGCGCGAGGCCCGGGACAACGGCGATCAGCGCGATCAGGCCCTCGAGCGTCTCGCCGAAGACGTAGGCGAGCTTCCACGCGCTGCGGTGGGGCGCCGGCGGGGGCTCCTGCGCAGGCCACCTCTCCCCTGCGACCCCCACTCTGCGCGCCGGCGAGCCGGCCCACCGCTCGCCGGCCGGGATCTCCCCGCGCACAACGCTGCCCGGCTCGACCTCGGCGCCCTCGCCGATCCGCGCGCCCGGCATCAGCAGGCTGCGGGCCCCGACACGGGCGCCGGCGCCGATCCGGACCGGCTCGATCACGAGCGTCTCGCCGTCGATCCACCAGCCGCTCATGTCGACGTCATCCTCAAGCGTCGCCCCTGCGCCTATGCTGACGAGGCTCGCCGGGGAGGGCAGCGTGCCGAGACGGGCGCCGGCTGCCACGTCATGGCCGACGATCCGCGCATAGCGGGCGGCCCACGGCGTTCCGGCCAGACCCTCCAGCTGGAACGCTTCGGAGAGCCGTTCCAGCAGCCAGATCCGCCAGGTCAGCAGGCTGTGTCGAGGGTGGCGGCCCGGCCGCAGGCGGCGCCCGAGCAGCAGCCTGCGGGCGAGCGCGACGATGATCGCCCGAGCGGGCCGGCTTCCGAGCGCGAGCCAGCCGAGGATGATCCACGCCCAGCCGACCTGCGGCCCGATCCCACCCGGGTAGATGCGGTCCAGCAGGAGGGTGCCGAACACCCAGGTCGGCGCGGCGGAGAGCAGCAGGATCAACAGGCCCCCCAGGTGGAGCGCCTGGAAGCCGCGACTGAGCGCCGGCCGCTGCGAGCGCGCCTGCGCCCGGCGCGGCGCCAGATCCTGCAGGCGTGCGCTCATCGCCGCGAGGGTGCGGTGGTTGTAGATGTCGGCGACCGCCACAGACGGGTAGCGCTCGCGCAGCGCGGAGACCAGCTTCGCGGCGCTCAGCGAGCTGCCGCCGAGCGCGAAGAAGTCGGACTCGGCGCCGATCGGCAGCGGTCCGAGCTGCTCGCGCCAGCGCTCCGCCAGCCATGCCGCCTCGCCATCCAGCTCGCCATCCAGCTCGCCGCCGGACACGGCCTCGGGCGCCGGCGGAGGCCATGGCAGCGCCTTGCGGTCGACCTTCCCGGAGCGGGAGCGCGGCAGCGCGGGCAGGGAGACGATCAGGGGCACCAGGCCGTCCGGCAGGCGCTCGCCGAGCCATGCCCGCACCGCTGCCGGCTCGGCATCGCCGACCATGTAGCCGACCAGCAGCCGGTTGCCGGACTCGCTCTCGCGGATCGCGCTGATCGCCGCGCTCACGCCGGGCGCCGCGGCCAGGCAGGCATCGATCTCGCCGAGCTCGATCCGGCGGCCGCCGATCTTGACCTGGTCGTCGCGCCGGCCGAGGAAGCGCAGCCCGTCGATCGTCTCGCAGACCATGTCTCCGGTTCGATATGCGCGCTCCCAGCCGAGCGCGGGCACCGGCGCGAAGCGCTCCGCGTCGAGGCCGTCGTCCAGGTAGCGGCCGAGCCCCACTCCCGCGATCGCGAGCTCGCCGCTCTCGCCGATCGGCACGGGCCGTCCCTGCTCGTCGAGCACCGCGACCTCCCACCCGCGCAGCGGCCATCCGATCGTCACCGCTCGCCCGTCCTCCAGCCTCGCCGCCGTGCTGACCACGGTCGCCTCGGTCGGCCCGTAGGTGTTCCAGACCTCCCGCGAGCGGCAGAGCCGCTGCGCCAAGGAGTCCGGGCAGGCCTCGCCGCCGAGGATCAGCAGCCGCACCGCGGCGAGGTCGCCCTCCTCCCACATCGCAGCCAGGGTGGGGACCGTGGAGACGACGCTCACGCCTCTGCCGGCCAGCCACGGGCCGAGCTGAACCCCGGCGCGGACGAGCGCGCGAGGGGCCGGCACCAGCGCGGCGCCGTTGCGCCAGGCGAGCCACATCTCCTCGCAGCTCGCATCGAAGGCGACGGAGAGGCCGGCGAGGACGCGATCGCGCTCGTGCACATGCAGAAGCTCGGCCTCCGCGTCAACGAACGCCGCCGCTGCACGATGGCTGACCGCCACCGCCTTCGGAGTCCCCGTCGAGCCGGAGGTGAAGATCACCCAGGCGTCATCGGCCGGCCCCGGCGCCGCGATCGTCCCGCCCGCCGGAGCGAGGTGGGTGATCGTGAGCTCGTCGCCAACCACCGCGCAGGCCCCCGCACGCCGCATGAGATCCTCGGCCCGCGCGGGAGGGTCATCGGCGTCGATCGGGACGTATGCGGCGCCCGCATGGAGCACGCCGAGGATCGCCACGTAGAGCTCGGCGGTGCCGCTGGCCACCCGGACCGCGACGCGGTCGCCGGGGCCGACCCCGCTGCCGGTGAGCTTGCGTGCCAGCTCGGAGGAGGCGGCGGCTAGCTGGCCGTAGGTGAGAGTGCGATCCACCGCGTCGATCGCGACCCGCTGGCCCGCCCGGGAGACGGTGTCGTAGAAGACGTCGAGCAGGGTCCGCGGTGCGGGGGCGCTGCTCGGGCACGCGCCCGGCGCGGGTGCGAGGGGTGCGGCCGGCGGGGAGAGAGCGCTTGCGGGAGGGGTCCCGACCACGGGGGTGAGCGCCGCCGGCGGCGAGGGGACGACCGCCGGGGAGAGAGCGCTCGCGGGAGGGGTCCCGACCGCGGGGGTGAGCGCCACCGGCGGCGGGGGCACGACCGCGGAGGACAGCGAGGCCGCCGCGAGGGGCGAGTCGGCAGGGAATGGTGCGGCCGGGATCGAGTCGCTCATCGTGTGCAGTGGATGTGGGCAGGCGGACGGTGCGCCTCCGGACGGGGCCGAGCAGATCCCCTGAGGCACGTCGTGGCGGCACGCTAGCGCACGCGCGGTGATGTCTGCAGGGAGAGCGGATGCGGTTGGGTTAGACGTTGTGCCGTTCGCGTTAAGACTGAGACCTGAGGGCCCGGCGGGCGGGCAGGGGCCGGCGGGCGCGCAGGGCCTCGAAGGGCGTCAGGGGCCGGACGGCGGGCAGGGGCCGGCGGGCGGGCAGGGCGTCTAGGGCGTGGACGCCGCGGAGCCGGTGGATCCGACCGGCCGAGCGGGAGCCCCGACCGCGATCGTGTACGGCTCGACGTCCTTGGTGACCACGCTGTTGGCGCCGATCACGCAGCGGCGGCCGATCGTGACCCCGCTGGTGATCACGACATGCGCGCCCAGCCAGCAGTTATCGCCGATCCGCGTCGGCCCCTTGCTCTCGAAGCCCTGCCAGGTGATCGGCTTCTCCTGGTCCTGGTAGCGGTGGGAGGCGTCGGAGATGAAGCAGCCGTTGGCGAGCATGCAGTGATCGCCGATCTCGACGAGCCCTTGGGAGGCGATCATGACCCCCATGTTCAGAAACACGCCTTCGCCGATCCTGACCTGCGCCTCGCCCGGCGCGGTGATCCAGACCCCGGGCTCCAGGAGCGTGTGCGGGCCGATGCTCAGACGGCCCTCCCTGAGCGCCTCCAGCACGTTGCCGTGCACCGGCCAGCGCACGAACGCTTCGCGGCGCATCGTCTCCCAGTGGATCTGCGCGCGCCGCCACGGCAGCGAGTTGCGCTCATACCAGCGCCACCTGGCCGCCCACAGGCGGGATTGGCGAGCGATCTCGCTACGGGGCATGCTTATGGCCGCGCTTGCGCCTGCGGTGCGCGTGGCGGCCAGCCTTCTCCAGGAGCTTCACGGTCCGATGCGCGTTCTTGGCGCCTCTCACCGTCGCGATCGCCTTCGCCTTCAGACGGTGGTGGCTGGCCTGCGCCAGAGCCTTCTTGGCGAAGCTGCTGAGCTTCACCGAGACGACCGCGTGAGCGCCCGCGTGGATCGTGAAGGAGGCGCGACCGAGCACGATCGTGACCATCCTGGCCCGGTGGTGGCGGCCATGCTTGACGGTCAACCTGACGCGCGCCTTGAGCACCACTTCGCCGGCGCACTCCGCGCCGCCCTTGCAGGCGAGCTTCACGCGGGCGTGGCCGCCCTTGACGATCGCGTTGCCGCCGAGGATGAGCACCTCGATCGGCTGCGCATGCGGCGGCGGCCCCTCAGTGACCAGAGGCACCACCGTGTAGGTGACGCTCGCGGCTCCCGTCTGCCCGTCCTTGGAAGTGGCGGTGACCGTGTAGGTGTGTGCGCCAAGCGTCGCGGTTTCCAGATGACCGCTGCCACCGCTGACGCTCGCCGTGCCGTTACCGTCATTGCAGGAGGCGAGGCCGGGACCGCCCGCGCCTTCGGCACAGGTGAACGTCGTGGGCACCACGGCCCCCTGCATGTAGGTGATCCCGGAGGCCGGGGCCGAGATCGTCACGGTGGGCACCGGCGCGCCGACCGTCACGGCAGCGCTGCCCTGCACGGTCGCGCCCGCCTGGTTGACCGCGCTCACATCGCAGAGATATGAACCGCCTTCTGAGGGCGTGAAGCTCGCTGAGGTGGCGCCGGAGATCGCGGTCCCGTCACGCAGCCACTGGTAGGAGTAGCCTGCCGGCGCCTCAAAGAAGGACGCTTCCGGCTGATCTTGGGCCCAGGAGCCCTGGCTGCAGCTGAGTGCCGAGCCGATCGCTGGGTTGCCGCCGATGCTCGGCGCAGCGGTGGAGAGCGGGCTGTTCAGGAGCGCCAGGTACCCGGGCTCTGACTGCCCTTCGAAGAGAGCACTCGGCGACCCGGCGGCCGTTTCGCCGGCGAGCGCTCCGACCATCACCTTTCCCGAGCCTTTATCGGTCCAGTAGATCTTGCCGGCGCGGGGATCGATCGCAACTCCCCATGGTTCGGCAGTTCTTCCTTCCGGTTCGGTGTAAAGCGCTTGCGCCGGCGCCGGTTCGCCGGAGACCGTTCCGAACATGATCTGCCCCGTCTTGGAGTCCGCCCAGTAGAGCTTCCCCGTGGAAGCGTCGACCCGCACTTCCTCGGGGCCTTCCTGTCCGGTGTAGAGCGCGTGCGCTTCGCTGCCGTCGAGATTTGCGACCATCACCTTGTGAGCCGCCCACTCGGACCAGTAGAGCTTGCCCGCCTTCGCGTCGACGGCGATTCCGACCGGTTCGGTGCCGGCTCCCGTGTAGAGGGTTTCGGGACTGCCGCCGCTCAGGCTCGCGGAGCGCACCGCGCCGCTTTCGTCGTTGACCCAGTAGATCTTGCCGGCCGCCTCATCCAGGGCGATCCCGTCGATCCCTTCTTCTTCTTCGGATATCACGGTGCTCGGCGCGCCGCCGGCGAGCGGGCGCACCTCGATTTCTCCGTTGAAATCCGCCGCGTAGAGCTTGCCGGCGGCCGGTTCGAGCGCAACGCCGGCGACCCCCGTCAGGCCAAACGCTTCAGCGGCCGAGCCGCCTGGCAGCCTCGCTGAGCTGACCCCGCCCGTGTGAGACCAGTAGAGCGTCTCCGTCGCGCCGGCGAGAGCAGGCGCCGCCAGCATCGCGCTCGCCGCGAGCACTCCGGTGAGCGCGCCGAGCGTGCGTCTACGCAGGAGCGTGCAGATCGTGCTGGGGAGCAGCTTGCCGAGCTTCGGGGTCGCCATGGAATAAGCCCTTTCTCCTGCGCCGCAATTGAGGTCCGCGACCGCCGCCGCCGGCCGTGGCCGCGCGATCTTAGCGTGCGGAGCCGACGGCGCGCCCGGCTCGGCGGCCCGAGCGCTTCGAGCGCGCTCCGTTCGCGGAGGCCTCGGCCGGCGGCAGAAGCTCCGCCAGGAACCGGCCGGTGTGGGAGGCCGGCTCGGCGGCGACCTCCTCCGGGGTGCCGGCGGCGATCACGAGGCCTCCCTCCTCCCCGCCCTCCGGGCCCATGTCGATGAGGCGGTCGGAGGACTTGATGACATCGAGGTTGTGCTCGATCACGACCACCGTGTTGCCGGCGTCGACGAGCCGCTGCAGGACGTCGAGCAGCCGCTCCACGTCGGCGAAGTGAAGGCCGGTGGTCGGCTCATCCAGGATGTAGAGGGTGCGGCCGGTCGCGATCTTGGAGAGCTCGGTTGCGAGCTTGACCCGCTGAGCCTCACCTCCCGAGAGCGTGGTTGCGGGCTGTCCGAGCTTCACGTAGCCCAAGCCGACCGCGTCCAGGGTCTCCAGGCGGCGTCGCACCGGCGGGATGTGGGCGAAGAACTCGACCGCCTCGGAGACCGGCATGTCCAGCACTTCTGCGATGTTGCGGCCCTTGAAGCGCACCTCGAGCGTCTCGCGGTTGTAGCGGCGGCCGTGGCACTGCTCGCAGGGTACGTAGACGTCCGGCAGGAAGTGCATCTCGATCTTGATCTGCCCGTCGCCCTTGCAGACCTCGCAGCGCCCGCCCTTCACGTTGAAGGAGAAGCGGCCCGGCTTATAGCCCCGTGCGCGCGCGTCCTGGGTCTTTGAGAAGAGGCCCCTGATCACGTCGAAGAGGCCGGTGTAGGTGGCGGGGTTCGAGCGCGGGGTGCGCCCGATCGGCGACTGGTCGACGGCGATTATCTTGTCGAGCTGATCGAGGCCCTCGATGTCCCGGTGGGCGCCCGGCCGCTGGCGCGCGCGGTGCAGCCGGTGGGCGAGCGCCTTGTAGAGGATCTCGTTGACGAGCGTCGACTTGCCCGAGCCGGAGACGCCGGTCACGCAGGTGAGCGTGCCGATCGGGACCTCCACGTCTATGTCTCTCAGGTTGTGCTGGCTGGCGCCGCGGATCTTCAGATATCCGGTCGGCGTGCGCCGCGAGCTCGGGGCGGGGATCGAGCGCTTGCCTGAGAGGAACTGGCCGGTCAGGGACTCCTTCACCTTCTGCACCTGAGCCGCGGTGCCCTGCGCGACGACGAAGCCGCCATGCTCACCGGCGCC
>DAHVAB010000219.1 GCA_027314825.1 Solirubrobacterales bacterium | reverse complement strand
GACCTCGGTGATGTGGGAGGGGGCGCCGGACTATCCGAACAAGGGGATCTGGTGGGAGATCGTCGAGCGCTACAAGGTGAGCATCCTCTACTGCGCACCGACCGCGATCCGGGCGTGCATCAAGTGGGGGGCGCAGTGGCCCAACGGCCACGACCTCTCCTCGCTGCGACTGCTCGGCACGGTCGGCGAGCCGATCAACCCGAAGGCGTGGCTGTGGTACCACAAGGTGATCGGCCATGAACGCTGCCCGATCGTGGATACCTGGTGGCAGACGGAGACCGGCGCGATCATGATCACGCCGCTGCCGGGGATCACCGCGACCAAGCCCGGCTCTGCGACCAACCCGTTCCCGGGCGTGGTGGCCGACGTGCTGGACGAGTCGACCGGCGAGCCGATCAAGGAGGGACAGGGCCTGCTCGTGCTCACCCATCCGTGGCCCTCGATGCTGCGCACCCTCTACAAGGAAGAGGAGCGCTACGTCAACGCCTACTTCGAGCGCTTCGGCCCGGAGACCTACCTCGTGGGAGATGCGGCGCGGCGTGACAAGGATGGCTACATCTGGGTGATCGGGCGCATCGACGATGTCGTCAACGTGGCGGGCCACAGGCTCTCCACGGCCGAGGTGGAGTCGGCGATCGTCGCCCATCCCGACGTGGCGGAGGCGGCCGTGATCGGGCAGCACGACGAGGAGTCCGGACAGGCGATCGTCGCGTTCGTGACCCTGCAGGGCGACCTGGAGGGTGACGAGAAGGAGGTGGAGAGCATCCGCGAGACGGTCGCCAACAGGATCGGCAAGATCGCGCGCCCGAAGCGGGTGATCTGGACCGACGACCTGCCGAAGACGCGCTCCGGCAAGATCATGCGCCGCCTGCTGCGCGACATCGCGGAGGGCCGCGAGCTCGGCGACGTGACGACGCTGCGCGATCCGGAGGTGACCGCGAAGCTCGAAGCGCGCGTCTCCGAGTTGCGCGCCAGCGAAGAGTAGGCCGCCGCGGGGCGGCGGCTGCGGCGCCGCCGCCCCTCGCGCGCCCGCCGCGCGCACCGTTCCAGCCGCGGCGGATCGCTCCCGGCGAAGCCTCACGCCCGCGCCGACGCTCAACTGGTGGTCGCAGATCTCCAAGGAGCACACCGCAAGCGCCGCGGTGGGATGATCCCCGCGATGGCCGTCGCGTCGAATTCGACGATCGCCGGAGCTGCGAGCACCCGCAGCGCTCCCGCCGATCCCATTCGCGGTGAGCCTTCCGGCGGGCCGGCCCGGCGCCGGCCGCGGGGCCTGGCAGGGCTCGGCGGCAAGCTCGGGCTGCTGGCCAGGGGCGCCGCGGCGCTCGTGCTGCTGCACGCGGTCGGCATCGTGCGCGTCGAAGGGCACGCGATCCGCGGCCTGGTGCTGGCGGCCGTCGCGATCACGGTCGTCTTCGGGCCGTGGCTGTTGCGACTCGGGCGCAGCCTCTCCTTCGAGCGCGAGGCGCGAATCCGCGAGCAGGAGCGGGCCGAGGTCGCCGCGCACCTGCACGATTCGGTGCTGCAGACCCTCGCCCTGATCCAGAAGCGCTCGGCGGACACCGCTCAGGTGGCTGCGCTCGCCCGCCGCCAGGAGCGCGAGCTGCGCCGCTGGCTGTTCGAGCGGCCAGGCGGATCGACGACGCACGCGAGCATGAAGTCGCTGCTGCAGGATGCCGCCGCCGAAGTGGAGGAGCTGCACGGCGTACCGGTCGAGACGGTGCTCGTCGGCGACGGCCGGCTGGACGCTCGCATGGAGGCGGTCGTGCATGCGGCGCGCGAGGCGCTCACCAACGCCGCCAAGTTCGCCAGCAGCGCGCACGTCGACCTGTATGCCGAGATCGGCGCCGATCGTGCCGAGGTGTTCGTGCGCGACCGCGGGATCGGCTTCGACCCGCAGAGCATCCCGGCCGACCGTCGCGGCGTGCGCGACTCGATGGTCGGGCGCATGGAGCGCAACGGCGGCCGCTGCACGATCCGCAGCGCCGCCGGCGAGGGCACCGAGGTCGAGCTGACGATGGACCGCGCCGCCTGAGGGCCGGGATGAGCCGCGCAGCAGACGCTCCGGCCGCAGCAGCGGGCTCGCGCGATCGCCGCGCGGGCATCCGGGTCGCGATAGTCGACGATCACAAGCTCTTCCGGGCCGGAGTCATGGCCGAGCTGCGCGGCCGCCTGGAGGTCGTCGGCGATGCCGGGGATGTCGAGGAGGCGGTGCGGATGATCAGGCGGATGAGGCCGGATGTCGTGCTTCTGGACGTCCACATGCCGGACGGCGGCGGGGTCGAGGTGATCTCGCGCATCTGCGGCGAGCTGCCGTCGGTCCGGTTCCTGGCCCTCTCGGTCTCGGACGCCGCCAGCGACGTGATCGCCGTGATCCGGGCCGGCGCCCGCGGGTATGTCACCAAGACGATCTCCGGCGTCGACCTGGCCGACGCGGTGCGGCGCGTCGCCGACGGGGACGCGGTCTTCTCCCCGCGCCTGGCCGGCTTCGTGCTCGACGCGTTCGCGGGGCAGGGCAGCCGGCCGCAGGACGCCGAGCTCGACCAGCTCACCCCGCGCGAGCGCGAGGTGCTGCGCCACATAGCCCGCGGCTACATGTACAAGGAGATCGCGCAGCAGCTCGGCATCTCGGTCAAGACGGTGGAGGCCCATGTCTCAGCCGTGCTGCGCAAGCTGCAGCTCTCCAGCCGCCACGAGCTGAGCCGGTGGGCGCTGCAGCGGCGGCTGGTCAGCCTGGACGGGCCGTAGCAGGCCCCGCAGCGGCCCTGCGGCGGCCCCGCGGCGGCCACTAAGGGTGATTCCCTATGGCGGAACGCCGCACCGCCTGCGACAGTGCCATCGATGCAACCGCTCGACGCCACAGCGCCGCTGCCGGACGGTGCCCTCGCGGCGGCCTCGCAGCCCGCCGTCGAGACCGAGGGCCTGACCAAGCGCTTCGGCTCCCGCGTGGCGATCGACTCGGTCGCGCTGCGCGTGCCGCGAGGCAGCGCGTTCGGCTTCCTCGGGCCGAACGGCGCCGGCAAGACGACGATGATCAGGATGCTGCTCGGCCTCACCCACGCCAGTGCCGGCAGCATGCGCCTGCTCGGCCACCCGGTTCCCCAGCAGCGCGCGCAGGCGCTGCAGAGGGTCGGAGCGATCGTGGAGGAGCCGCGCTTCCATCCTCACCTCTCAGGCGCCGAGAACCTGCGGATCGTCGCCGCCGCCCGCGGCCCGGAGGCTCGCGCGCGGATCGAGCCGGCCCTGGAGCGGGTCGGCCTGGCCGACCGGGCCGGCGAGAAGGTGAAGAAGTACTCGCTCGGAATGCGCCAGCGGCTCGGCGTCGCCCGCTGCCTGCTCGCCGATCCGCTGCTCCTGATCCTGGACGAGCCGACCAACGGCCTCGATCCGGGCGGCATCCAGGAGCTGCGAAGGATGATCCGCGCGCTCGTCGAGCAGGAGGGCCGCACGATCTTCCTCTCCTCGCACCTGCTCGACGAGGTCGAGAAGATCTGCGATCACGTCGCGATCGTCGATCATGGCAAGGTGGTCACGCAGGGAGCGATCGCAGAGCTCTCAGGCGAGGGCGAGCGCTCCGCCGGCAGCGAGATGATTCTCGGAATCGACGATCCGGCCCGCGCGCTCGCGCTGCTGGGCGGCATCGAGGGCGTGCGCGATGGCCGCCGCTCCGATGAGGGTCTGCGCGTGATCCTCACCGGCGATCCCCTTCAGGCGGCCGCGCGCCTGAACGCGACGCTCGTCGGCGCAGGGCTGGCCGTCAGCCGCCTGGAGCCGGTGAGGCAAAGCCTGGAGCAGCGCTTCCTGCAGATCACCTCGCGGCTCGGCGCGCCGTCCGAGGCCGAGCCCGCAACCGAGGAGCCACAGCCATGAGCGCCGCCATCGCGATCGGGCGCCAGATGGTCGGCGCCGACCTGCTCAAGCTGCGCAAGAAGCGCAGCACCCTGATCTGGGCGCTCGTGCTCGTGGCGGCGCCGGTCCTCATCTACTTCATCGTGCGCATCTCCCAGCACTCCTCCAACCCCCATCTCTACGAACCGGCCGGCGGCGCGCACGGCTTCAGCGACGCGCTGCGCATCCTCGGCGTCTTCGGCGGCCCGCTCGCCGCGATCCTGATCGGCGTGGAGGCCGGCGCCGGCGATCGCGCCGCCGGGGTGTTCCGCGATCTCATCGTCACCGGCCGCAGCCGCGTCGCGCTGTTCGCCACCCGCGTGCCGGCGGCGATCATGTTGACCTGGGCACTCGTCGCGGGCGCCTATGTGCTCGTGCTCATCGGGACATTCGCGTTCGCCGCGGGCTCACCCACGCCGCCCTCCTCCACCCTTCTCGACGGCTTCGGCTTCGCCCTGCTCTCATCGGGCGTGCTCTGCGCCGTCGCGGTCGGCTTCGCGTCGCTGACGGGATCGCGTCCCGCCGCCCTGGTCGCCCTGATCGGCTGGCAGCTGATCGCCGAGCCGGTTCTCTCCAGGGTCGAATCGCTCGGCTCCGTGCGCAAGGGATTCATCAGCCCGGCGATCGAGCACTTCAGCCCGGTCAGCCTCGGCGCCGGCCCTCACTCCGTCTCGGTCGCCATGGCGCAGAGCACCGCGATCGTCGTGATGGTCGTGTGGGTGCTCGTGTTTCTCGTGCTCGGCGCCTGGCGCACGCGCACGATGGACGCCTGAGACCCGGCCGCCCCGCCGCCGCCCCGGAGCCGCCCCGCCGCCGCCCC
>DAHVAB010000218.1:247-4736 GCA_027314825.1 Solirubrobacterales bacterium | reverse complement strand
GTGCGACTGGGACGACCATGATGCCCGGGAGGCCTTGGTGGACGCCTTGGTCCGCGACGCCCTGGGCGCGCTCGGATCGCTCGACGGCCAAGCGGTCCCCGCCACCTGCGCCGGCGCCGTCGAGCTGCGGCCTGCGGAGGGCTACGTGCATGCGCGCTACCGGCTCGATGACCTCCGTGACCTCGCCACCGCCATGCAACGCTCGCGCGCACTGCTCGACCTCGACTCCGACCCGCAGAGCGTCGGCGACGTCCTGTGCCGCGACGCCAAGCTCAGGCCGCTGGCGCGCCAGGCGCCAGGCCGGCGTGTAGCGGGCGCGGTCGACGGCGCTGAGCTCGCGGTGCGGGCCGTCCTCGGCCAGCAGATCTCTCTGCGCGCGGCATCGACACTCGCCAGCAGGCTCGTCGCCCGCTGCGGCGAGGCGCTTGAGCGTCCATTCGGCGCGGTCACCCACCTCTTCCCCACGCCCGCCGCCCTCGCCGAGATATCAGGCGCGGGCGCCGGAATGCCGGCTTCACGGCAGCGGGCGCTCCAGGCGCTCCTCGCGGCGCTGGACTCTGGCGAGCTTGCGATCGACGCCGGCGCCGATCGAACGGAGGCGCGTCGTCGATTGCACGCGCTCCCAGGCGTCGGGCAGTGGACGGCCGAGTACGTGGCGATGAGGGCGATGCGGGACCCGGACGCCTTCATGCCAGGAGACCTCGGGGTGCAGCGCGGACTCGAAGCGCTCGGCGTGCAGGCATCCGCGGCGGCGGCGGAGCTGCTCTCGCAGCGCTGGCGGCCGTATCGCTCCTACGCTGTGGCGCACCTCTGGGGCTCGCTTGAGCCGCCGGCGGTCGCGTAGGGCGACCTCGACATGCTCCTAGGTCGACGATCGCGCCGCAGAGCGCGAGAACTTCCGCAGAAAGCGGCCCCCCCACTCACGCTCGCCCGGATGTCGCGCCACAGCACAAGAGCGCTGGACACAGCGTCACGCCGGCGGTGGGGCGCACCCTGCCGCCGCCGGCGCGCCTCAGGCGAAGTAGTGACCTGACCTCACGTCCTCCACCCAGCCTGGACGAGTGGGCTCCCAACCGGTCAGCTCGCGCGTGCGGGCGTTGGACGCAGGCCCGTCGAGCTGGGCGAGGTCGGCGAGGAAGCCAAGGTGCTCAGGCGCCTGCTCGCGCGTGACGCTCCTCGCCTCCATGCCCAGATAGGAGCCGATCGTCTCTGCGATCGTCCTGAAGGGGATGCCCTCGTCTGCGACCCCGTGCAGGCGCGTGCCCGCTGGCGCCCTCTCCAGCGCGAGGCGGTAGAGCACGCCGATGTCGCGCGTGTCCGCTGCAGGCCAGCGATTGGCTCCGTCGCCGACGTAGGCGGCGACGCCCTGCGACCTCGCGAAGCCGATCAACGCCGCTGTGAAGCCATGCTTGTCCAGGTCCGAATGGATCATGGGCGCCAGCCTCACGACGGAGGAGCGCACTCCCTGCTGCGACAGGTCGATCACATGGTTCTCGCTGTCGACACGAATGCCGGCGGGCACGACGTCCTCCTCGGTGCCGGGCCGGTCCCTGATGCCAGACATCGCGAGCATCAGCGTGCCAGAGGTCCCCACCAGCGGCTTGCCGCTGCCCGCAAGGGCGGCGCCCAGTGCCCTGACAGCTTCCAGGTCTCCCTCTGCGGCCTGCGCCCAGCGCCCAGCGGCGATCAGGCCATGGTCGTAGGCGAGGTGGATCACGCCATCGGCCTTCGACGCAGCCTCGCCCAGTCCGTCGAAGTCGGCCAGGTCGCCGCGGCGCACCTCTGCGCCCAGCGCCTGGACCTTGGCGGCGGAATCCTCAGAGCGCGCCAGGCCCACGACCTCATGGCCACCTGCTTGCAGCTCAGGGATGACGGCGGAAGCGATGTGACCGGATGCGCCTGTGACGAAGACTCTCATGTGGGAAACCTCCTATGGATGGAGATGTTGCGTGGTGGTGCTGACCAGACGCGCCCTGGCCGGCGGCGAGCGCCGCCGGGACAGGACATGTCACTCAGTGCCATCACTATAGCACCGCATGACACCCAGTGCCATCGACTAGGCTCTCATGATGCCGCGCTGGAAGCCAGATGCCGCCGGCCGCCTCACCAAGGCGGCGATCACCCTGTTCGAGCAGCAGGGCTACGAGGCGACCACCGTCGCTGAGATCGCTGAGGCCGCGGGCCTCACCAAGCGCACCTTCTTCCGGTATTTCGCAGACAAGCGCGAGGTGCTGTTCATGGGCTCAGAGGAGCTGCAGGACCTCTGGGTGAGCTCCATCAGGGCCGCCCCTGACCGCGCAGGCGCGATGGAGGCGATCGAGTCCGCGCTGGATGCCGTGGCCCAGCTGTTCGCCGAGCGCCACCCCTTCGCCCGCGTCCGCGCACGGATCATCGCCGCCAACCCAGAGCTGCAGGAGCGCGAGCTGATAAAGCTGGCGAAGCTCGCCGACGCGGCGGCAGGGGCGCTGCGCGACCGTGGCGTCGCAGACCGGGCGGCGACGCTGGCGGGCCAGACGGGCGTCGCCGTCTTCCATGACGCATTCGCGCGCTGGGTCCAGCAGGAGGACCCTGACGTTATGAGGGCGCTGATGGACGGTTCGCTCGCCGAGCTTCGCGCGGTCGTGATGGAGGGCCGGGGGCGCGCCGCGCGACCGAAGGCGAGCGCGCTGAGGCGCGCATGAGCCACGCCCCGCAGTGGACATCGCCCGGCGCCTGTGGCAGGCTGGGCAACGTCGAGCTTCGATCGCCGCCGGGTGGCCCGGACGGCCGGCCAAGGAGGGTGCGACACGCAATGGAGGGTTCGATCCCGAGAGGCTTCATGAAAGGCGCCTCCGCGCCGCTGCGCGGAGCGCTGCTCGGGCTCGTGTTGGAGGAGCCTGGCGGCGGCGGGGAGCTGACCGGCAGGCTGCAGGAGCGTTTTGGGGAGGCCTGGCAGGTCGACCGCCGCGACGTGTACAGGCTGCTTGACGGCCTCGTGCGCGAAGGGCTCCTGGAGTGCCGCCAGCCGGAGCCTGCGGCGGCCATGATCTATCACCCGACCGAGCTGACATCTGCGGCGCTATCGGAGTGGATGGCTGCCGCGCAGGCCCGCGAGCCGCCGCGCCTGGCCATCGAAGCCAAGCTCGCGGTCGCCACAGAGAGCGACGCTCCCGCCCTGCGCCGGGCGCTGCGCCGCCATGAGATGGAATGCCTCGCGCTCGTGCAGGCGCTGCCGTCGATCGCGAACGAGCCCGGCTCGGCCGCGGCGCTCATGCGCGCAAGTGCGCGCGAGGCGATGCTCGCCCGCCTGCAGGCGGAGATCGAGTGGGCGCAGCGCACCTGCAGGCGGATCGAGCAGTTCGCGGCGGCGGGCCGTTAGCCTGCGATCGGCGGCTCCCGCGGGGCTGTCGAGTTTGTTTAGGCCGGACCCTCCGGGGCCGGCTGCGCGGGTCGCGTGGTGGGAGTGCGACCGTGAGCTGGCCGCGCTCGAGCACGCCCCGCCGCGCTCCGGCGCCGCGCAGTCCGCGCTCGTCGCGCAGGATGAGCTGGCCGCCGCCAAAGGCATCTCCCACAGGGTCAAGCCGGTAGACCTCTTGATCTCGGCGGTGGCGGCCACCGCCGGACTCGGCGTGCTCCACTACGACCGCGATTACGACACGATCGCCGCCCACACCTCCCTCTCCTTCGAGAGCGTGTGGGCCGCGCCGCGCGGCAGCATCGACTGAGCGGTGGCTCGCGCGGGATGACCGCCTGCAAGCGGAGATCGACTGGGTGCAGCGGAGGCGCGGGCAGGTCGAGGAGTACGCGGCGGAAGCCCGTCAGGCCGCGATGAGTGCCGGCGCGATCGTGACGGTCATCGGTCCGCTGGCGAGGACGACTGCTTCAGCACCCGGTCGCGGTGCTGAGGGCGTGGCAGACCTCCACGAGCTTGTGCGCGCCAAGCGTGGTGATTCGGCCGCTCAGGTAGATCTTCTCCGCCAGCAGCGTGTTATGGACAGCCAGGACACAGTCTCGGTCCATGCCGTCGACAGGCCCGAGCTCGACCTCGGTCTCCCAACCGCGGATGTTGCTGGTGATGGGTATTGCGATCACGTCGAACCGACGAGGTATGTCCTCGTCTGGTGTGAGGATGAGGATTGGTCGGCGCTTCTCGTTGGGCGGCTCATATAGCCAGACCTCGCCGCGCCTCACCACGGGTCGTGTCCTGCTGCAGCCTCGTCGTCGCCGAGCCGGCGCATGGCTCGCGCAGTGGACGCCCGGCCCATCGCGGACAGATTCCCCCAGTCGTCAACGATGTCTCCGGGCCTTGCCTCGATTCCGTGCTCCCGCTCGACCGCGCGCAGTGCGACCTCCGCGTCGTGCTCGCTCCAGGCAGGGGCTTCGAGCAGCAGCTTCTCCTTTGCGGTCATCTCAGAGCATCATATCGGCGCTCAACAAAGTGTTCTGCGCTGTTGGCCTGTCAGGCAGGCGACCATCCCGGGAGGCCGTGCGTGGCCTCGCGCAGGACGGA
>DAHVAB010000218.1:0-237 GCA_027314825.1 Solirubrobacterales bacterium | reverse complement strand
CACCGCGCGGATCGAGGAGTACGCGGCGGAAGCCCGTCAGGCCGCGATGAGTGCCGGCGCGATCGCTGCGGCGCTGACGTGCTCGGGCGGCACTGTCAGCGTGAGCATGCCGTCGCGGTCCAGCAGGTATCGCACGTTGACGAGCACCATCCCGATCACCGCGCCCGACTCGTCGTAGTCGATCGCGTGCCCCTCAGGGGTCGCGATCGTGCGATGGGGCTCTCGCGGAGCTCCGAT
>DAHVAB010000217.1 GCA_027314825.1 Solirubrobacterales bacterium | reverse complement strand
CCGGCCCGCGTCGCTAGTGTCTCGCCCGATGAGCGGCGGCTCGCGAATTGAGATGCACGACGGCGCGCTGGCGAGGCAGGGCGCGCAGGCGGCGGGGCAGGGCGCGCAGGCGGCGGAGCGGGATGTGCCGGCGGCGAGACAGGGCGGGCAGGCGGCGGAGCGGGATATGCCGGCGGCCGGCGCCGCGATCCGCTCCGTCGATCGGGCCTGCGAGGTGCTGGGCGCGTTCACGCTCGACGAGCCGGCCCTGGCGTTGAGCGAGCTGGTGCGGCGGGTGGGGCTGCCGAAGGCGACGGTCCACAGGCTGGCCGCCTCACTGATGGCCCGGGGGATGCTCGCCCAGTCGGCCGACGGCCGCTACCGGCTGGGGGTGAAGCTACTGGAGCTCGGCGCGGTGGTGCGGGAGACGCTCAACGCCGTGCAGATCTGCCGTCCGGCGATCGCGCGGATAGCGGAGCGCTCGGGCGAGACGGTGCTGCTGGCCACGGTGGAGTGGCCGGCGCGGGAGATGCTGATCGTGCAGCGCCTGGACAGCCCGCATCCGCTGGCGGTCGGCTCGCCGGTCGGCCGGCGCGTCGCGCTGATGCCGGGCTCCGTGTTGAGCAAGGCGCTGCTGGCGGGCCTCGCGCCCGCGGAGGCGGAGGGGGTCGTGGGCCGGCTGGCGCTGACCGCGAGCACGGAGGCGACGATCGTGGAGCCGCAGGCGCTGCTCGCCGACATCGCGGGCGCCCGGGATCGTGGGTTCGCCCTGGAGCAGGGCGAGTACTTCGACGGGGTCTGCGGCGTCGCCGTGCCGGTCATCTTCGACGGCGCGCGGCCGCTCGCGTGCATCGGGATCGTCGGCCCCAGCACACGGATCGCCGACGAGCTGCCCGCGCTCGGAGCGCTGATCTGCGAGGAGACGAGGAGCATGCGCCCGGTGAGGCTGCCGGCGGGCGCACGCACCGACGCCGACTGAGCCGGACGAACATCGGTCCGTCGGATGGACTATGGTCCGCAGGGTGGAACGCTCGGTGGACTCGAAGGAGATGATCGCAGCACGGCCGGCGCCACCGCGCCTGGACGTCCGCGCGGTCTCGAAGTCCTTCGGCGCCAGCAGAGCGCTGATCGACGTCTCGTTGAGCGTGGCCGCCGGCGAGGTGCATGCCCTGGTGGGCGAGAACGGGTGCGGCAAGTCGACGCTCGTGAAGATCCTCGCGGGCTTTCATGCGCCTGATCCGGGGGGCGGGGCGGTGCTCGTGGACGGCGAGCCGTTGCAGCTGCCGATCACGCCGCGCGGCATGCGCAGGGGCGGACTGGCGGTGGTGCATCAGGACCTCGGCCTGCTCGACGCGTTCAGCGTGGCGGAGAACATCCGTCTCGGAGACCTGAGCGCCCGCCGGATCACGCGAGCGGTCGCCTGGCGGCGCGAGCGCGAGCGGGCGGCGGCGGCGCTGGCCGCGCTCGGGGCACGGATCGATCCTGCCGCGAGGGTCGGCTCGCTGTCGGTCTTCGAGCGCACCGAGGTGGCGATCGCGCGTGCGCTGCAGCGGCTGCCGCCCGGCCGCGGGCTCGTCGTGCTGGACGAGGCCACCCGCGCGCTGCCGGCCGGCCCGAGGGCGCACCTGCACCGGCTGAGCGCTCAGATCGCCGCCGCCGGCGGCTCGGTGCTGCTGATAAGCCATCAGCTGGATGAGGCGCTGCGGCACGCCGACCGGGTGAGCGTGATGCGCGACGGCCGGGTGCGCCTCGCCGGCGTGGCTGCGAGCGAGCTGACAGAAGCGGAGCTGGTCAAGGCGATGCTGAGCCGCGAGCCGAAGGCTCGATCGCGTGCGCGCAGCCGCGGGGCGGCGGCGGGAGCCGACCTCCAGCCGGGCGCGGGCGTCCCGGCCGCGGCAGCCGCCGTCCCGCCGGCAGACGCCGTCCCGCCGGGCGCGGGCATCGTGAAGAGCGTTGCGCGCGTGCATAGCCTGCATGGCGCCACCCTGCGCGGCATCAGCCTGAGCGTGGCCGCCGGCGAGATCCTGGGCGTGACGGGCCTGCTCGGCTCGGGAGCCGAAGAGCTGCCCTACCTGCTCGGCGGAGCGCGGCGGGCGCGCGGGGGCACGCTCACGATCGGCGGGCGCGAGCACGAGCTGACACGCGCGCCGCTGCGAGCGCTGCTTGCCGCGGGAGTCGCACTCGTGCCGGAGCGGCGCGAGCGGGACGGGCTGGCGCTGGAGCGCACGGTGCAGGAGAACGTGACGCTGCCCCGCGTGAGCGCCCGCGGCCGGCGCTCGCGGATCGGCCGCGACTGGCAGCGCGCGGAGGCGGACTGGGTCATTGAGACGCTCGGCGTGCGTCCCGCCGAGCCGCGCGCCACGGTCGGGGCACTGAGCGGCGGGAACCGCCAGAAGGTCCTGATCGGCAAGTGGCTGTGCGCGCGTCCGAGGCTGCTGATCGCGCACGAGGTGACCCAGGGCGTGGATGTGGGCGCCCGCATGGAGATCGAGCAGGCGCTGGCGCTGGCGGCCGCCGGCGGCTGCGCGGTGATCCTCGCGAGCATGGACGCCGGCGAGCTGGCCGGCCTCTGCGATCGCATCCTCGTGATCGATCAGGGGCGGATCGCCCGGGAGCTGGGAGGCGGGCAGCGCGATGCGCGGGAGATCGCCGCCGCCGTGCACGGCGAGCCGGCGGGGTCGCTCGCATGAGCCTCCAGGTGGATGTGGATGAGGTAGCCGCTGACGCGGCCGGCGTCGCCGATCGTGGCGGCCGGGATTGGAGGCGCCGTGCGACGGGGGTGCTGGGGCGCTACGCCGTGGTCGCGGTGTGGGCGGCCATGGTCGCCGTGTATTCCGCCCTGGAGCCGTCCATCTTCGATACGAGCGGCACGTTCCAGACGATCTTCGGCTCGCAGGCGGCGCTCGTGTTCCTCTCGATGGCGTTCCTGTGCACGATCGTGGTGGGGGAGTTCGTCGATCTTTCGGTCGCCTCGATCCTCGGCCTCTCGGCCACCCTGCTGGCCGTGTTGAATGTGAACGATCATGTGAGCCTCGCGCTGGCGGTGGCGATCGCCCTGGCCGCCGCGTGCTGTGCCGGTGCGGTGAACGGCCTGCTGGTGGTGTACATGGGGGTGGATACGATCGTGGTCACGCTCGGGATGTCGACCCTGCTCTCCGGCGTGGCGCTCGCGATCGCGAACCTCAGCCCGGTCAGCGGGATGAGCGCCGGCTTCGCGAGGATCGCGCTCACGGAAGTGTGGGGCCTGCCCGTCTCCTTCTATTACGGGCTGGCGATCGCGATCCTGTTCGCCTACATCCTGGCCGCCACGCCGCTCGGACGCCACATGCGCTTCGTGGGAGCCAACCGGGAGGTCAGCCGCCTGGCCGGGGTGCGGGTGGGGAGGATCCGCTTCGGCGCCTTCCTGTTCGCGGGCCTGATCTCCGGCGTCGGCGGGGTGGTGGTCGCGGCGGGAATCGGGGGCTTCGACCCTTCCAGCTCGACGACGTACCTGCTGCCGACCGTCTCCGCCGTGTTTCTCGGAGCGGCGGTGATCCAGCCGGGCGCCTTCAACCCGCTCGGGACGATCGTGAGCGTCTACTTCCTTGCCACCGGGATCGTCGGCCTGCAGGAGCTCGGCCTTGCCGGCTGGATCTCCGACGTCTTCTATGGCGCGGTCCTGATCTTCACCGTGACCCTTTCCACCCTGCTTCGCAGGCGCGCCGCCGCCTGAGCCAAGCCCGCACGCCCGCAGCGTGCGCGATCACACCACACGACACACGAGGAGAGCCGATGAGAGAGACAGTTCACAGCATGAGCCGCGCGGTCCGCCGCGCAGGGATCGCAGCCGCGCTGGTCGCCCTCGCGCTGAGCGCAAGCGGCTGCGGCAGCGCGGCCGTCCGGGGCACGAGTGCCGCCGCCTCCGGCACGCAGGTCTCTGCCGCGAAGGCGATCGTCGCCTCCCTGCAGCAGCCGATCCGCAGCTTCCCGGCGCCCGGCCCGGCGATCGACGCGAAGAAGCTGGCCGGCAGGAGCGTGTGGTACGTGCCGATCTCGATCTCGACGCCGGTCTTCGCGGTCGCCGACCACGCGCTGCAGCAGGCGCTCTCCAGCGTCGGCGTGCATCTGCACACCTGCAGCGCCAACGCCGACCCGTCCGCCGCCGCGGCCTGCATCGAACAGGCGATAGCCGCTGAAGCGGCCGGCATCGTCGTGGACGGGCTCCCGGTGGCGATGGCCCCCAACGCGTTCGCCGCGGCGCGCAGCCATCACGTGCCGGTGCTGATCGTCGACCAGCTGCCGCCGCCCGCGGGCCAGCCGGGAGCGGTGCAGGGCCACGGCAGCGACACGCTCGCGTATACGTTGGAGCAGGACACGGAGATCGTGCGCGACGAGGCCGATTACACGATCGCGGCCGCCGGCGGCGCCACGAGCGTGCTGATGATGCCGTTCACCGATTCGCCCTCAACCCTGGCCTGGGATGGGGCGGCGGTCGCCGAGCTGCACCGGCTCTGCCCCGCATGCCGGATGGCCACCCAGAAGGTGGGCCTGGCCAACCTGCAGCTCGTCGCCTCCCAGACGAGCTCCGCGCTGCTGGCTCACCCGGATGTGGAATATGTCCTGCCCGAGTTCGACGCCGTCCTGCAGGAAGCGGAGCAGGGCATCCAGCAGGCCGGCTACGCCTCGAAGGTGAAGGTCGTGACGGCGGCCGGCGACCTGGACGGCCTGCAGAGCGTCAAGGCCGGCCGCCTGGCCGCCGACATCGGCCAGGACTTCCCGTATGAGGGCTTCGCCG
>DAHVAB010000216.1 GCA_027314825.1 Solirubrobacterales bacterium | reverse complement strand
TCGGCGCGCAGGCCGAGCTCGACCGAGATCCGCGCCAGCCGCATCACGCGCAAGGGATCGTCGACGAACGCCTGCGCAGTGGCGGCGCGCAGGCGCCTGGCGGCAAGGTCGTCGATGCCGCCGAGCGGGTCGATCCGCTCACCGCCCGCAAGCGGCTCGGCGATCGCGTTGACCGTGAAGTCCCGCAACCGCAGGTCTGCCTGCAACGATCCACCGCGCAGCGGCTGCAGATCGACCTGCCAGCGCTGCCGCCCCTCCCGGGCCACCACCCTCCACCCGCCGAACTCCTCAGAGAGCTCGAAACAGGCAGCCACGTGGCCAGCGGCACGCGCGGCGCGCACCAGCTCTCGGGCCGCAGCGCGCGCATCGTCCTCCACGGCGATGTCGATGTCCTCCGGCGGCGGCCGTCCGAGCGCCAGATCACGCACCACGCCACCGACCAACCACGCCGGGCGCCCGGCCAGCGCGCTGCGGATCAGCTCGATCACGCTCACAGGCCGTCGCGGTGGTGCACGCGCGGAACCCTCGCGGTCAGTCCGCAGGTCACCTCATAGTTGATCGTGCCCAGGACGCGTGCGATCTCCTCGGCCGTGATCCGCTCCGCGGCCTGAGCGCCTATCAGGACGGCCTCGCTGTCGAGCTGGCCCGCGGCCCGGCCCCGGCAGCCGCCGCCACTTTCGCCGCCGCCGCCCTCACCGCCGCGGCCGGAACGATCCTCTCCGCCAGCCTCGCCGCCGCGGCCGGAACGATCCTCCCCGCCAGCCTCGCCGCCGCGGCCGGAACGGTCCCCGCCGGTGAGGGCAACGGTCGTGTTATCCATGCTGATCGTGCCCACGAGCGGCAGCCGGCGCCCCCCGATCAGGGCATGTCCCCTCCCGGAGAGGCCGCGCCTGAAGCCGTCGCCGTAGCCGATCGGCAGCACCGCCACCTGCACGTCGCGCTCGGCCACGAACGTACGCCCGTAGCCGACGCTCTGCCCCGCCCGGCACAGCTTGACCTCGGCGACCCGGGCACGCAGCTCCAGCGCCGGCTCCAGGCCCACATCGCGGGGATCGACCCCGAAA
Organism: Solirubrobacterales bacterium; assembly: GCA_027314825.1. Lineage (GTDB taxonomy): Bacteria > Actinomycetota > Thermoleophilia > Solirubrobacterales > Solirubrobacteraceae > Palsa-744. The sequence continues at coordinate 3,695 of DAHVAB010000216.1, read as the reverse complement.
GGATCCATCCCATAGACCGCGATGCCGCAGCGCACCATGTCGAAGTGAGCGGCGCGACTGCGCAGCGTGGCCGCGCTGTTGGCGGCATGCACGATCAGCTCCTCGGGCGAGGCGGCCTTCAGAGCGCCGGCCCACCGCGAGAACCGCTGCAGCTGCTCGTCGAAGAAGCCGCCATCCTCGCGTTCGTCGGCGGTCGCGAAATGGGTCATCACGCCTGCCAGCGCGACGCCGGGGGTGCGGCGCGCAGCCTCCGCAACGCGGCTCGCCTGCGCCTCCTCGCGGGTTCCCAGCCGGCCCATCCCCGTATCCAGCTTCACGTGCACCCTGCCGCCGCCGGCCGCCGCGACGGCCTGCACTTCCCGCTCGTGCCAGACCACGACATCCGCCCCGGCCGCGAGCGCCTGCGCACGCTCACGCTCGCCGAGCGCGCCCATCACCAGCACCGGGACGTCCCTCAGCCCAGCGGCGCGCAGCTCCAGCGCCTCCTCGGCGCATGCGACCGCCAGCCAGCCAGCCCCGCCCGCCAGAGCCGCCCGCGCCGACTCCACCGCGCCATGCCCATAGCCATCCGCCTTCACCACCGCGCACAGCCGCACGCCCGGCGCCAGCTCGCGACGCATCCGCGCCGCGTTTCGCTCGATCGCGGCGATGTTGACGTATGCCGCCGTCGGCCGGAGGCCCACCTTCAACCCGCCCCGACCCGTGCCCGCGGCAGCGCCGCGATCACGTCGCCCGCGAGAACCCCCTCCGCACACCCCTGCTCGCGCGCGGCGATCCGTCCTGCAATCACGTGCAACCACACCCCGGCCGCCGCAGCGTCGAGCGCGTCCAGCCCCTGCGCCATCAGCGCGGCGATCGCCCCGCCGAGCACGTCGCCCGTGCCGGCGCTCGCCAGGGCCGGGCTATCGCCTTCGCTGACAGCGACCAGACCGCCGGGCTCGGCGATCAGGGTGTCGTCGCCCTTGAGCACCACCACCGCCCCGGAGGCCGCCGCGGCCGCGCGCACGCTCTCCAATCGTGCGCCCTGCACCTCTGCGGACTGCACGCCCAGCAGCCGTGCCAGCTCACCGGCGTGAGGGGTGAGCACGGTCGCAGCGTCGCGGCCGGCCAGCTCCTCCATCCGCCCGGCATGGGCGTTCAGGCCGTCGGCATCGAGCAGCAGCGGCAGCGGCGCGCGCCTCGCCAGCTCACGGGCCAGCTCGCACGCCGGCTCGCTGCGGCCGATCCCCGGGCCCAGCAGCAGAGCACCGGCGCGGGCGCAAGCCTTCATCGCCTCCTCGACCCCGTCGCCGCTCAGCGCGCCCTCCCGCTCTGGCATCGCCCGGCTCATCAGCTCCGGCCTTCCAAACGCCACCGCCGGCTGCAGCGCGCCAGGCACGCACACCGTCACATATCCCGCCCCCGCCCGCATCGCCGCCTCCGCGGCCATCCGCGGGGCGCCGCTCAGACCCACCGACCCTCCCACGACGACAACGTGGCCGCTCGTGAACTTGGTCGAGGACGCTCCCCGCCGGGGCAGCTCGGCGAGCACGGCCCTGCCGTCGATCAGCCCGATCCGCGCCCGCTTCGGCGCGCCCCGCGGAATTCCGATGTCGACCACCTCGACCTCCCCGGCAAAGCGCTTACCCGGCGTGATCCACAAGCCAGGCTTGGCGGCATGGAAGGTGACCGTCACCGTCGCCTCGACGGCGACGCCCGCCACGACGCCGCTGGACGCGTCCACCCCACTCGGCACGTCGACGCTCACGACCGGTCCTGCCGCACTGCCGATCGCCTCGATCGCCCGTGCCATCTCCCCCTCCGGCTTGCCTCGGGCGCCGGTGCCGAGCAGAGCGTCCACGACCACGGCAGCCTCCCCGAGTGCGCGCCCGGCATCGTCCGCCACTGCCAGGGCCGCGGCAGACTCGCCGGCCGGCTGCGCCAGCAGCGCCAACGGCGGCTCTCCCGGCAGCCTGGCGAGACTCTCCCGCGCATCTCCGCGCAGCCGCTGCGGATCGCCCAGGAGGATCACCGTGACCGGCCGCCCCCGCTCGCGCAGCAGCCGCGCGGCCACCAGCCCGTCGCCGCCGTTGTTGCCCTTGCCGCACACGATCGCGACCGGCCCGTCGGCAGAGAGCCGCTCAACCGCCGCGGCGACCCCAACGCCCGCGCGCTCCATCAGATCCAGGGACGGCACGCCGCGCTGCTCGATCGCCCATGCGTCGACGGCGCGCATCTGCTCCGCGTCGGGCAGCGGGATGCACCAGTCGGCCAGCATCTCCATGGGCAGCGATGCTAGACGCCCCGGCGGGGTCGCCGCAGCCAGAGCGCTAGCCGCGGCCGGAGGCGCGGGCAGAGCCGCACCCGGAGCCGTGGCCGCAGGCAGAGCCGCACCCGGAGCCGTGGCCGGCTACTCGACCGTCACCGTCTTGGCCAGGTTGCGCGGCTGGTCGACGTTGCGCCCGCGCCGGCGGGCGATCTCGTAGGCGAGCATCTGCAGCGGAACCACCGCCAGCAGCGCCTGCAGCATCCAGTCGACGGCCGGCACCTCGATCGCGACGTCGAGATCGCCCGCCAGCGAGCGATCGCCCTCGGTGATCAGCGCGATCACGTGCGCGCCCCTCGCGCGCACCTCCTGCATGTTCGCCGCCACCTTCTCCAGCACGGGCGACTGGGTCGCCACGCACACGACCGGCGTAGCCTCGTCGAGCAGCGCGATCGGGCCGTGCTTCATCTCCCCCGCCGCATAGGCATCGGTGGCGATATAGGCGATCTCCTTCAGCTTCAGGGCTCCCTCCAGCGCAACCGGCAGCCCCACGTTGCGGCCCATGTACAGGAAGAAGTCGCTGCCCGCGTAGCGCTCGGCCACCTCCGCGACGCGTGCGAACGCGCCCGGATCGCCGCCCGGCGTGCTGGAGCCCGTCAGCTCGGCCATCCGCTGCGGCAGCTGCGCGATCTGGCCGGCCAGCCCAGCCACCTCTCCCGCCGGAAGCGTCTCGCGCAGCTGGGCCAGCCGCAGCGCCAGCACATACATCAGCGCAACCTGGCAGACGAACGTCTTGGTCGCGGCCACGCCGATCTCCAGGCCCGCGCGCGTGAACAGAACCCCGTCGGCCTCGCGCGTGGCCTGCGAGCCCATCACGTTCGTGATCGCCACCACCCGCGCCCCCGCCCGGCGCGCCATCCGCATCGCCGCAAGCGTGTCCGCCGTCTCCCCTGACTGGGAGATCCCGATCACGAGATCCCCGGCGCCGATCACCGGATCCCGGTAGCGGTACTCCGAGGCGATATCCATCTCCACCGGCACCCGCGCCCAGCGTTCGATCGCATAGCGGCCCATCAGACCCGCGTGGTAGGAGGTCCCACACGCCACGATCACGATCCTGCCCACTCCCGTGAGCAGAGCCTCGTCGAACTGCTGCTCTGAGAGGCTCACGCCGTCGCCGAGCACGATCCTGTCAGCCACCGTCTCGGCGAGCGCGTCCGGCTGCTCATGGATCTCCTTGAGCATGAACGTCTCAAAACCCCCCTTCTCAGCGGCATCCTCATCCCAGTCGACCTCCACCGCAGGCCTCTCCACCCGCCGGCCGTCGGCAGCGATGATCCTCACCCCGTCGCGGTCCAGCACGGCGATCTCGCCATCCTCCAGCAGCTGCACGCTGCGCGTGTGGGCCAGGAACGCCGGCACCGCGGAGGCGATGAACTGCTCGCCCGCC
>DAHVAB010000215.1 GCA_027314825.1 Solirubrobacterales bacterium | reverse complement strand
TCGCGGCCCGCCTCGGCGCGATCACGGCCGGCTCGCTCGCCGCGCGGATCGGCGTCTCGCATGCCTCGGCGAGCGCCAGGCTGGCGGCCGCCGCGCGCGCCGGCCTGCTCGTCCGCGCCCGGCCCCTGCACGGGCGGCCGACCCTGTATGCGGCGAGTGCCGCCGGGATCAGGGCCGCCGGCGAGAGTGGCCTCGGCGCCTGCATCGTGAGCGCGGCCAACGCCGAGCACCTGATCGCGTGCGCCGAGGTGGCGGTCGCCCTGCAGCGGCTCTGCCCGGAGCTCGTGATCGCAGGCGAGCGTGAGCTGCGCCGAGACGAGCAGCGCGGCGGCGCACCGCTGGCCAGTGCCCGTCTGCCCGGCGACGACGGCCCCGACCGGCCGCGCCTGCACCGGCCCGACCTCGTGCTCTGGCCAGCCGACCGGGCGGCCGGCCTGCCGATCGCGATCGAGGTGGAGCTGACCGCGAAGGGCTCGCGCCGCCTGCAGGGCATCTGCCGCGCCTGGGCGCGAAGCCGGCTCGTCAGCGGCGTCATCTACCTCGCCCCGCCGAAGCTGCACGGCCTGCTGCAGCGCTCGATCGCGGCGGCCGGCGCCGAGCGGCAGATCGCGCTGATCGCGCTGGACGCGCTGGTCGGCGAGCGCTGAGCGGGGACCGCAGCGGGTCGCACCCGGCCCCCGCCCGGTGTGGGGCGCGGGCGCGACCCGCGGGCGGCCGGTGCCCGTCGCGGAGGGGTGGCATGCGGAGCCCGCCGACGTCCGGCCGGTGTGGGCGAAGCCCACCGCCGATGAGTGGTGAGCGGGCGGAGCCCGCCGGCGTTGCCGATCGCAGGGCGCCCGCGACGGCCGCCGTGCACCGCGGGGGAGGGCGCGGAAATCGCGAACCGTCCCAAGCGATGCGTAGCTTGGTCGCGGGGGAGCAACGCAAGAGAAGGAGCAGAGATGTCATACACGAGCATCAACCGAGTGATCATCGTCGGCCGGCTGACCCGCGAGCCGGAGCTCAGAGCCCTCCCATCGGGGCGCAGCGTGTGCAGCATCCGGATCGCATGCAACTCCAGCCGGCGCGACGCCGACGGCGGCTACCAGGAGCGTCCGTGCTTCTTCGACGTCTCCGTCTTCGGCGGCACCGCGGAGAGCCTGCACCGCTACATGAGCAAGGGCAGCCGCGTCGCGGTCGACGGTCGTCTGGACTGGCGGGAGTGGGAGAGCGCGGAGGGGCAGCGCCGGCAGTCGGTGAGCATCATCGCCGACGCGGTCGAGTTCCTGGACAGTCCTGGCGGCTGGCGCGGGGACGGCGATGCGCCGGAGGGCGATCCGGCCGCGGAGAGGGAGCTCGCCGGCGTCGGCGCGGCCGAGGAGGTTCCGTTCTGAGCCGCGGCGTGAGCCCGGCCGAGGAGGTCCCGTTCTGAGCCGCGGCGTGAGCCCGGCCGAGGAGGTCCCGTTCTGAGCCGCGGCGTGAGCCCGGCCCCGCTGCCGCTGCCGGCATCCGCTCGCGTGGGTGCCGGCAGCGGCTTTTCGCGTTTAAGGGGCCGGTGACGTAGACTCCGCGCCGCAGCGGCCGTCGCGGGTCCTTCCATGTGCCGCGCTCGCCGCCGCGCGCAGGGAGAGGAGGCCGGGCGCCGGGCGGCGGTCGCCTCCGAGCAGTGCTTCAGCCAATGCAGCGCGAGGCCAAGGACGCGCGTCAAGCCGAAGGAGCCCCGTTTCCGTGCCAGTCAACAGCAAAGCGATCGGCAAGACCTACGATCCGACCGTCTATGCGGTCGGTCGAGAGAAGATCAGGGAGTACGCCCACGCGGTCGGTGAGATCAACCCGGTCCACATCGATCCGCAGGCCGCGAGGGAGGCAGGCTTCGCCGACGTGGTGGCGCCGCCGATGTTCGCGGTCGTCTATGCCGGCCCGGCCGTGATCCCCGCGATGTTCGACCCGGAGATCGAGATGAACTTCGCGATGATGGTCCATGGCGGGCAGGAGTTCGTGTGGGGGCCGCTCGTCGTCGCGGGCGATGAGATCACCACGACCGCCACGGTGAAGGACATCTCCGAGCGCGCCGGCCTCGGCTATTACATCTTCGAGTCGGTCTCGGTGAATCAGCGCGGCGAGGAGGTCTGCCGTGGAACCTGGACCAACATCGTCAGAGGAGTGTGAGATGGCAAGCCTTACGCCAGGAGATCAGATCCCCGAGCTGAAGATCACGCCCGACAAGTACCTGACCGTTCGCTATGCCGGTGCCTCCGGCGACTTCAACCCGATCCACATCGACGAGGAGTTCGCTCGCGCGGTCGGCCTGCCGGGCAGGATCCTGCACGGCCTCTGGACGATGGCCCAGGTCGCGCGTGCCCAGACCGAGGCGGCCGGCGGCCCGCAGCATCTCAGGCGCCTGGCGGTCCAGTTTCGCGGCATGGGCGTCCCTGAGCAGGAGGTCACCGTCACAGGGACCGTCAAGGAGGGCGGTCCCGCGGGGCGGGTGCTCGTGGAGACGGTCGCCGAGCAGAACGGCAAGCAGATCATCCGCAACGCCGAGGCGGAGCTGGAGCTGTAGGGGGCGGGCCGCGGTGCTCGCCGGCAGGCGGGCCGGGTTCCAGGGTGCTCACCGGCACGGGCCCGTCGCACGGCGCGGTGGCCGCCGTGCGTGGCGGCCCGGGATGGGACCGCCTCCCATCTCGCCGCTCGTGCCGGCGCGGCCCGTCCGCTCCGCGCGGGCTCGTAGAATCGAAGGCATGTTGACGCCACGCCAGGAGCGGATCCTGCGAGCGCTCGTGGACGCCCACGTGCAGACCGGGCTGCCGGTCGCCTCGCGCACGATCGCAGCCGACCCGGAGCTCGACTGCGGGCCCTCGACCGTGCGCGGCGAGCTCGCGCTGCTTGAGGAGGAGGGCCTTCTCACCCATCCGCACACCTCCGCCGGGCGGGTGCCGACAGATGCCGGCCGCCGCTACGTCGTGGACAGGCTGCTCTCATCCAGCACGGCGCTGGAGCCGGTCCGGGCGCTGCAGCTCTCGCTGACCCGCCGGGAGGTGGAGGACGCGATGCGGGCCACCACCGAGACGCTCTCCCAGGTCACGAGCCTGCTGGCGGTCGTCTCCGCGCCGCCGCTCGACGCCGCCACGATCCGTCACGTGGAGGTGCTGGCCCTGCAGCCGCAGGTCGTCGCGGTGGTGATCATCACCTCCACCGGCGGGGTCTCCAAGATGCTCATCACCTTCCAGGCGCCCGTCGATCCGGGACTGGTCAACTGGGCGGGGCAGTACTTGAACGAGCGGCTCGCCGGCCTCGGGCTCGGAGCGAGGATGGTGCACGGCAGGCTGATCGACCCTGCGCTCGGCGAGCGGGAGCGCAGCTTCGTCGAGCGGCTCGCCCCCGCCTTCCTGCAGGTGCCGCCCGATCAGGCCGGCAGCGCGCTCTACTTCGACGGCGCGAGCCATCTGCTGGCCGCGGGGCAGGTCGAGAGCATCGCCGAGATCCATGAGCTGATGGACCTGCTCGAGCAGCGGGTCGCGCTGCTGCGCGTGCTGCGCACCGCGCTCGCGGAGCCGGGCGTTCACGTCCGGATCGGCACCGAGAACGAGCTGCCCGCGCTGCGCTCGCTGACGCTGGTGGCGGCCGGCTACGGCCTCGCCCAGCGTCGTCTGGGTGCCGTCTCGGTGATCGGGCCGGTGCGGATGGACTATGCCGGCGCGATCGCGACCGTCAGACAGGCCGCTCACGAGCTCTCCCGTTTCGTTCAAGACGCTTACGCCGGCAGTTGAGCACCACCTCGACACCACGCGACCCCTACGAGGTCCTTGGCGTCTCGCGCGACGCCTCAGAGCAGGAGATAAAGAAGGCGTTTCGCAAGCTGGCGCGCGAGCTTCATCCGGATGTCAACGCGCACGATCCGAACGCGGAGGAGAAGTTCAAGGAGGCCGCGCAGGCGTATGAGATCCTCTCCGACTCCGAGCGGCGCGCCACCTATGACCGCTACGGCCACGACGGCCTGCGCTCCGGCGGCTACCGGTCGAACTTCGACGCGTTCGGCTCGATCAGCGATCTCTTCGACGCCTTCTTCGGCTCCGGCGCGTTCGGCGGCCGGGGCGGGCCCGCCGCCGGCGGGGATATCGCCGCGACGATCGAGCTCGAGCTCGTCCAGGCGGCCGCCGGCGAGAGCGTGCAGCTCGACTATGAGGTGGTGGAGGTCTGCGAGCACTGCCATGGCAACGGCGCCGAGCCGGGCACCCCTATCGAGACCTGTGAGCGCTGCGGCGGGCAGGGCCAGCTGCAGGCGGTGACCCGAACCCCGTTCGGGCAGATGGTGCGGGCCGTGGTCTGCGACGCCTGCCACGGCGACGGCAAGATCGCCAGGGTGCCGTGCAAGGAGTGCCGCGGCCAGGGCCGGCGGCCGGCGGCGCGCACGCTCACGGTCGACGTGCCCGCCGGCATCGCGGACGGCCAGCGGATCCGCCTGACCGGACGCGGGCATGCCGGGGAAGCCGGCGCGCCGGCCGGCGACCTCTACGTGCTGGTGAAAGTGAAGCCGGACGAGCGCTTCGTGCGCGACCAGGACGACCTGCTCACCGTGCTCTCCGTGCCCGGCCCGCTGGCTGCGCTCGGCGCGAGCATGCAGGTGCCGACCCTCGATGGCACCACGGAGGTGGACGTGCCGGCCGGCACCCAGCCGGGTGAGGTGATCGTCCTGCGCGGGCAGGGAATGCCGCAGCTGCGCCGCCACCGCCACGGCGACCTGCGGGTGATCGTCGACGTGATCACCCCGCGACGGCTCACCGACGAGCAGCAGCGGCT
>DAHVAB010000214.1 GCA_027314825.1 Solirubrobacterales bacterium | reverse complement strand
CGACCGCGTCCGCCGGCGCCGCGCCGCCCGACCTATTTCCGCACCGCCCGCCGGGCCCGCGTCGCCGACCGCGTACGCCGGCTCCGCGCCGCCCGACCGATCCCTTCCATTTCCATCTTGTTCCTGCGCTGGGCGGCCGCCTCCCGCGCATCCTTCTTCGCGGTGAGCTCGTAGTCGGCGAAGCCCTGCCGCTGCGCATCGCGCAGATAGGCCGGCAACGGCTGGCGCAGCTCTTCCACGAGCGCCCGCTCGAACAGCGAGCGCATCGGCCGCTGCATCGGGCTGCGTCCCGCCACGTTCTCGACCTCCTCGCGCCCCGCGGCGGTCGAGTAGTCGTAGAGCTCCTGTTCCTGATGGGTTGGAAGCAGTTCGATCGTGCCATCCCGCCAGTCGGAATAGGTCGCGTACTTTGCCCGGTCGGTTCTCACGCCCGCCACGTGCAGCGGAGCGTCCGCCGCGTACAGCTCGATCGCGAACTCGGTGACGATCTCGTCGGTGGCATGGACGATGTACGGCCTCCCGGCCGCGGTCGGATCGCTCAGCAGCCGTGTCAAGTCGAGGCGGCCACTCAGGTGGGCATAGCGCGGCTCCCCGCGCCAGTCCTCCGAGCCGGCGGCGATGCTCAGCAGCAACGGCGCCACGTCGACGCTGGAGGTCAGCTGCTCGCGGACCATCCCGGTCTGCCTGGTCAGCAGCCCACGCGGATCCTTGAGCAGCAGCGGCACCCGGATCCCCTCCTCGTAGACTGCCGCCCCCTTGCCCCGCAGCCCGTGCGAGGCGCTGTACTCGCCGTGATCGGAGGTGAACAGCACCACCGTGTTGGCGGCCACCTCCGGGTCGGAGGCCAGCTTCGCGAGCACCCGCCCCACCTGCTCGTCCACCCTGTGCTGCAGCTTCGCGTAGAGGTCGCGAAACGGCATCCAGGATTCCAGCGCTTCCGGGCCCGTGTAGGCGACCGGCCCGAAGGAGGCCGCGGCGACGTTCTGGAAGGAGCGCTGTAGGCGCGGCTTGTGCTGCGCTTCCAGATCTTCCGGGGTCTCGTAGTTCGCGGGGAGCGCGTGATACAGCGGGGGTGCGGTGCGCTCGGAGGCGAACCTGTCGGTCCACAGGTACCACCAGGCGATGTCATGGGGATTGACGAAGGAGACGGTCGTGCACCAGGGCCCCTCGTGAGAGTGGCGGGTGTACCAGTCTTCGAACTGGGTCGCGATCGACGGGTCGACCCGCGAGCCCTGCCCGGGCGAGCCATCCGGAGAGGGGTAGGTGCCGCCGGCGAAGCCGTAGCGCTGCAGCGCGCCAGAGTCCTTGGCGACAGTCCAGCGGTTGTCACCGTGAGTGAGATGCCACTTGCCGAACCACCACGTCCCATACCCCTGATCGCGCATCAGCGTTCCCCAGGTCGGAAAGCCCGGCGAGAGGGTGCTGCCGCCGGTGATCATGCAGCCGGTCTGATGCGTGTAGAGCCCGGTCACCAGCGTGGAGCGGGCGGGGCTGCAGTCGTTGGAGGCCGCGTAGTGGCTCGCGAACTGCACCGATTCGCCGGCGAGCCCCGCGATGTTCGGGGTCAGCCCCTGCGGGATCGGGCCGCTCGGCGAGCGGGCCGGGTCGCTGCGCATCTGATCGACGATGATCACGAGCACGTTCGGAGCGCCCGGGCGGGCACTCGCTCGCGCGAGCGAGGCGGCGGCGCCGCGCGGTGCCCTGGAGCCGCGCAGCAGGCCGTCGGCCAGCGCTCCGCCCGCCACCACCGCTCCACCGGCCGCCACTCCGCGTCTGATGAACGTCCTGCGGTCGACCCGCCCCGACGGCGGCCACCCGACGATCCCGGCCGTCGCGCGCGTGCGCGCGCTCGCGCCCTTCCGTGCTGCCTCTCGCCCCCGTCTCATCGCTCCTCTGATCACAGCTCGATCTGACACTGAACCACCTTGTCTGAGACCGCCGGCTGCGCCGGTGCCGGCGGACGCCGACGGGCATACGCTACGCATCGGCGTGTTCGCCTGGTGTCAGCAGCCGTTAAGGCTTCGTCAAGTGGCTGGCGGCACAACCGCCGCCGCCGGCCCGACGGGCTGCAAGCTGCCCGCCGGGCTAGAACCGGCCCGGCGGCCTACAACCGGCCTGACAGGCTGCAACCGACCTGACGGGCTACAAGCTGCCCGGCCGGCTACAGCTCGAACGCCGTGCGCCCGCCGATGTCGACCAGCTCCTGCAGCCGCGCCCGGCCGTCGCCGATCAGCGGGCCGCCGTGGGCGAGCAGCAGGTGTTCGAAGTCGAGCTCGTCCAGCAGCCGCTCATACGCCGCGAGCAGCCCTCGCTTGACCTGCTCGGGATCGTCCATCAGCGAGTCGGGCACGAATCCGAGCACGGGCTCATCCCCGTGGGGGCTTCCCAGCACGACACCGTCGGCGATCGCGAGCGTGCTCTTGGCTTCGATGTAGAGGGCGGTCTCGTCGGGGCAGATCGCACCGACCTCACAGGCGAGGACCCCGCCCGGCAGCTCCTGCCCGAACTCGAACCCCTCCACGACCTCGTCGTGCGTGAACTCGTGCAGGCCGAGGCTGCTGCAGTGAACCGTGCAGCCGTAGCGCTCCGCCAGCTCGGCCGAGTGGCGGTAGTGGTGACGGTTGGAGAGCAGGATCGCCCGCGGCGCCATCGGCCTGCCGGCGAACCACTCGATCCCCTCCTCCGGGATCAACGGATCGATGAGCACGGCGTCGCCGTCGAGCCAGTAGGAGTCGACCTCCACGCCGATCCGCGGGTGGATGGCCCTCCAGTGAAAGACGCCTGGCAGCACCTCCTGCACAGCTGGATCCTACACCGCTGCGCCGCATGGGCAGGCTCGGCGCAGGCGCCCCGGACGACCGCCCGGCCGGCGGCGGGCGCCGAGCCGGTGCTGACAGCGGCACGCACTACAGTGAGAGCGTTGGTTGCGAACGCCACCACCGCAGGCGACCGCCGCGCCCCGTCGGTGCTGCTCGTCGAGGATGAGCGCTCGATCGCCGAGCCGTTCGCCAGGGCGCTGGCGCGCAACGGCTTCCGAGCGCTGATCGCCTCCACCGGGCGCGACGCGCTCGCGATCCGCCGCGACGCCGACCCCGACATCGTGCTGCTCGACCTCGCCCTGCCGGACATCGACGGCAGGGACCTCGCCCGGCAGCTGCGCAGCGAATCGGAGATCCCGATCATCATGGTCACCGCCCGCGGCACGGTGACCGACCGGATCGTCGGCCTGGAGCTCGGCGCCGACGACTACATCGTCAAGCCGTTCGCCACCGACGAGGCGATATCCCGGATCCGGGCCGTGCTCAGAAGGTCCGCCCGGACCGCCGGCGCAGGTGCTCACCAGTCACAGCCCGAGCCGGCCGAGTCCGAGCAGCCGAGCGAGCTCACGGCGGGCGAGCTGCGGGTGGACCTCGCCTCCAGGCGCGCGTGGCTCGCCGGCGCCGAGCTGGCGCTGACACGGAAGGAGCTCGACCTGCTGGCCCGGCTCATGCGCGACGCCGGCACGGTGGTCACTCGTGAGACGTTGATCTCAGACGTCTGGGACGTCAACTGGTTCGGCTCCACCAAGACGCTCGACGTTCACATCGCCTCCCTGCGGCGCAAGCTCTCAGACGATCCCGGCAGTCCCACCTACATCCATACCGTCAGGGGCGTCGGCTTCCGGTTCGCCTCGCCCGAGGAGCGGCGGGCGTAGGAGGAGCGGCGATGGCGGCGCACACGGAGCGCGCGCACGCGGGCCGCAGCGCGACTCCACGCCGGCCCGAAGGGCTGACTCTCAGAATCAGCCTGTTGCTGGGGCTGGGTTACGTGGTGCTGCTCGCGATCGTGGCGATGGGGGTGCCGCTCGCGCTCAACCTGGAGGGGCGGGTCTCATCCGAGGTGCGCTCGCAGGCGCGCAGCCAGGCCGACCTGCTGGCGGCGACGGCGGCCGACCTGCTCGATCGCTCGCGGCGGGGCGAACTGGCGGGGCTGGTAGCGCGGGCCGGCGACGCGGTGCGAGGGAGGGTAATCGTTGTAGACGGTACTGGTGTTGTACTGGCAGACAGCGCGGGGCCGGGCCGGCTCGGAGCCAACTACTCCTCGCGACCGGAGGTGGCCGCCGCCCTGAAGGGAACGCCGGTGCAGGCGCAGCGCTACTCGCGCACGCTCGGACAGGAAATCCTCTTCACAGCGGTGCCGATCTTCCATGAAGGCGGGCCGGTCGGCGCGGTCAGGGTCACCCAGAGCGTGAGCGCGGTGAACACGGCCGTCCGCCGGGTCGAGCTGGGGCTCGGCCTGGTCGCGCTGCTGGTGCTCACGATCGGGCTGACCGTCGGCTGGCTCATCGCGCGGGAGATCTCACGGCCGCTGCTGCGCCTGGAGCAGGTGGCAGGCCGGGTCGCCGCCGGCGACCTCGATGCACGCGCGCAGCTCGAGGGCAGCCGTGAGCAGCGCTCGCTGAGCGCGTCGTTCAACGAGATGGCCGCTCGGATCTCCCGCCTGCTCTCCTCACAGAAGGCCTTCGTCGCCGACGCCTCCCACCAGTTGCGTACCCCGTTGACAGGGCTACGGCTGCGCTTGGAGGAGGCGCGCGAGGCCGGCTCGATCGCCGCCGCCCGCGAGGAGATCGACGCGGGACTGGCGGAGGTCGACCGCCTGGCGGAGATCATCGAGGAGCTGCTGCTGCTCAGCCGGGCCGGCGAGCGGGAGCTGCCCGGCGAAGCGGTGAGCCTGACCGACGTCACGCGCGACGCGCTTGCGCGTTTTAAGGGAGCGGCCGAGGGGCGGCCGCTCCTGCGCGGGCCGCTGGT
>DAHVAB010000213.1 GCA_027314825.1 Solirubrobacterales bacterium | reverse complement strand
GGCCCGGCCGTGCGCGGGAGCCATCGTGCCGGGCGCGCCGGTCGTGCGGCGCACGGCGCTCGTGCGGGCCGCCACCGCTCCGCCGGGCGAGCCGCTCATGCGGGGCATGGTGCTCGTGCGGGCCACGCCGCTCATGTGGGGCACGGTGCTCATTCGGGCCACGGCGCTCATGCGGGCCACGGCGCTCATGCGGGGCACGGTGCTCGTGCGCGCCGCGCCGCTCGTGCTGGCCGCCACCGCCCCGCTGGGCGCGCCGCGCCCCCTACCACCGGTGCTCGAACCCTTCCAGGGGAACCGTCGAGCCGTCCAAGGTGAAGCGCGCCCCGGCCGCGTCGGCGCCGCTGTCGAGCGCCTCGCCGACCCAGGTGATGGAAGCGCCCCCGGCCTCGGCGAGCGCCCGCTCGACCGCCGGCCGCTGCGCGGGTGCTACGCAGACGCACAGCTCGTAGTCCTCCCCCGCGGTGGCGGCCAGTCGCCACGGCTCGATCTCCAGCTCGCGCGCCACGGCGACCGTCTCACGGTCGATCGGAAGCAGGGAGAGGTCGATCTCCAGCGTGAGCTCGCTGGCACGGCCGATATGGGCGGCATCGGTGGCCAGGCCGTCGGAGATGTCGATCATCGCCCTGGCACCGGCGGCGCCGAGCGCTGCGCCCTCGGCCAGCCGCGGTCGCGGCCTGCGCGCGCGTGTGAGCGCCCGGGCGGCCACCTCGCCGCCGAGCGCCGCCCTGCCCTGCATCAGCGCCAGCCCGGCCCCGGCGGCGCCGAGCGCGCCGGTGACACCGACCAGGTCGCCGGGCGCTGCGCCTGAGCGGTAGACGGGAACGCTGCGGGAGTCGGCCCAGCCGACGACGGTGACGAAGACGCCGAGCGTGTGGCCGCGGACCACGTCGCCGCCGGCGATGCTCGTGCCGGTCTGTGCCGCCAGCTCGCAGGCGCCGTCAACGATCGCGAGCGCGTCGGCCTCGGTCAGGCCGCCGGGCGCGCACAGGGTCAGGTAGGCCTCGCCGGCGGCGACGCCCATCGCGGCCAGGTCGGAGAGTGCGCTGCCGAGCGCCTTGAAGCCGACGTCCGCATGGGTGTAGGCGTGGGGGCCTGCTGCGGGCGCGAGCTCGAAGTGCACGCCTTCTACGATCCCGTCGACGGAGGTGACGCAGACCGGGCGGCCGCTGATCACGGCGGCATCGTCGCCGGGACCCGCGATCACCTGCGGCCCGGCCGCGGGCAGCCGCGCGGCGAGCGCCTCGATCAGGGAGAGCTCATGCGCGGCCGGCATCTCGTCCCCGGCCCGCGACCGCGTGCTGCGGGGGCGGGCCGGCCATCAGCGGTGGCGGTAGACGAGCCGGGCGCGGTCGAGGTCGTAGGGGGAGAGCTCGCAGCGGACGCGGTCCCCCGGGAGGATCCTGATCCTGAAGCGGCGCATCTTTCCGGCGACGTGGCCGAGAACGACATGGTCGTTGTCGAGCTTGACCTTGAACATCGCGTTCGGGAGTGCCTCGACCACCTCGCCCTCCAGTTCGATCTTGTCTTCCTTTGCCAACTGTTTCCGATCCGGGCGGCGGGCCGCCCTCAATGTGTGTGGATTGCGCAGGTCAAGCTATCAGTCGCGCTGCCCGCGCAATCGCCGGCGGCGGGACGGCGTTGCGGCTCAGTGGCCCGCGGGGGGCGCGGTGCCGCCGTGGGATGTCGCGGGCGGCGGGGGCGTCTGCTGTTCCGGCGGCGGGGTCTGCGCCTGTTCCGGCGGCGGCGTGCCGGCCTGGCCGTGCTGCCCCGCTTCCGGCTGGGCCGATTCTCCTTCGATCGCGGGCGCCGGCGGCGTGTGGCCTTCTTCGCCGCCCGGCGCGGCTTCTTCGGATCCCCGGTTGCCCGCCCCCGTTTCGCCGGCCTTCCCGGGCGCGCCGTGGCCCGGGTGCGCGCCGCTCTTGGGATGCGTGCCGGTCGCCGGCTTCGGCGGCGCGCTCTCGGCGGCCTGCCCGAGCAGCGCGTAGTGGCCGAAGAAGGGCTTGTAGGAGATCGGTTCGCTCGGCGTCGGCCATGGCACGCACTTGCCGTTCACGACCCCTTCCATGTAGTCGTGCCAGATCACGGCGGGCAGGGCGCCGCCCTGCTGCGGTTCGCCGTGGATGTCCAGCATCGGGATCGCCTTGTTCGGGTAGCCCATCCAGACCGCGGTCGCATATTCGGGGGTGTAGCCGTCCAGCCAGGCGTCCACCCATTCGTTGGTGGTGCCGGTCTTGGCGGCGGTCGGGCAGGAGATCGCCGAGCGCACGGCTGTGCCTTCGTGGACGTTGGCTTCGAGGATCTTCGTCTCCTCGGCGGTGACACCGTCGGAGAGGACCTTCGTCCGGTGAGGCTTGCCCCAGCTGCCGTCGACGTGGCCGTCGGGGAAGACGACCTTCGTGATCGCGATCGGCCGGTTGCGGTAGCCGCCGTCGGCGATCGTGGCGTAGACGTCCGCCATTTCCAGCGGGGAGACGCCGATCGTCAATCCGCCGAGCGCCTCGGATGGGTAGCTGTGCAGGTGGACGTGGACGCCCATCTTGTAGGCGAATTCGGTGATCGTTTCCTCGCCGAGGTCGACCGCCAGCTGGGCGAAGACGGTGTTGTCGGATGCCAGGGTCGCGCTGAGGAGGTTCAGCGGAGTGTTCAGCGAGGTGCCCTCATACGTTTTGACTTCGTAGGTCGGGTATGCCGGCAGCCAGCCGGCCGGCAGGGTGTGGGAGATGTAGTAAGTGGTGTTGGGATCGATGCCCCTGGTGAGCGCGTCGGCCAGGTCGATCGCCTTGAAGGTGGAGCCGGCCTGGCGGTGGCCTTCGACCGCGAGGTTGTACTGGGTCTGGCTGTAGCTCTCCGATTGGGCCATCGCGTCGATGTATCCGTTGTGAGGGTCGATCGTGACGATCGCCGAGGCCGGGTCGCCCGGTTCGTTCAGCACTTCTGAGATCGCCTTGTGAGCGAGCTGTTGCATGTGCAGGTTGATGGTGGTGTAGACCTTCAGCCCGCCGGTTTCGACGGTCCGCTTGCCGTACCGTTCGATCAGGAGCTCCCGGACGTATTCGAAGAAGAAGCTCTCCCGGCGACGCTGGTAGTAATAGCCGCGCTGCAGCTGCAGGCCCATCGCCTCGGTGCGCTTGGCCTGCGCCTTGGTGATGTAGTGCAGTTCGGCCATCTTGGCCAGCACCAGGTTGCGCCGCGCGATCGCCGCTTTGGCGGCGAGGAACGGGTTGTATTCGGAGGGCGCCTGGGGCAGGCCGGCGAGCAGGGCGCACTGCTCCAGGTCGAGCTGCCAGACGGGCTTGTCGAAGAGCATCCGCGAGGCCGCCTGCACGCCGAGCGCGGTCTGCCCGCCGAGGGTGACGTAGGGGACGGTGTTCAGATACTGGGTGAGGATTTCCGACTTGGAGTGATCTTCGTTGTATTCGATCGACAGCTTCGCCTCGGCGATCTTCTGTTTGATCGACTTGGTGTCGTTGCCGAGGTAGAGGTTGCGCACCAGCTGCATCGTGATCGTGGAGGCCCCCTGCTGGGGCTGGCCGGTGAGCGCGTCCTTGACCGCGGCGCGGAGGATGCCGGTGATGTCGATCCCGTCGTTTTCGTAGAAGCGCTGGTCCTCGATCGCGACCGTCGCCTGCCGCAGCTGCTTCGGAGTCTGAGATGTGGTGATGGGCGTGCGGAGGATGTCGGAGCGGATGAAGCCGAGCGGCTGCCCGGAGGAGGCGAAGATCTCCGAGGAGGCGCCGGAGACGATCGCCTTGCGGCCGGCCAGCTTGGGAACGCCGGAGGCGATCGCGAAGACGTAGGCGCCGGCACCGGCGACCCCGAGGATCAGCGCGACGAGCGCGAGAGTGGCGCCGAGAAACAGCAGGCGCGCCGGGCTGTTCCGGCTGCGGCGCTTGCGGCGGGCTCGGGCGTGCTGTGACATGCGTTCTCTTCGACGGTTGGATGGGGGCGGCGGTGGGGCGGCCGTGCGGGCACGCGCCCTCGGCGCGATGCGCCCGCGGGTCGAGATTACCGCTCCGAGGCGGTTCTCCTGCAACGATTTGACCGACCGCGCGATGCAGAGCAGCCCTGACACCAAGGAGATGGAGCCCGTGCCGGCCGCCGAGGCGGGGGCTGCAGCGCCTGCGCGCCCCGCCCGGGAAGCGCAGCCGTCGCTCGCCGGGACCGGCGCGAGCGCCGGCGCCGGGCGCCTGCGGGCGCTGAGGCTGGCCGCGGCCGGGGCGGCCACGCGGCGGGCCGCGGGGAGCATGCGTGAGAGGCTCGGGCAGGAGCGTGCCGCCGCTCTGGCCGACGCGGCTCGCGCACTGGTCGGCTCGCGGACGCTCGTCTGGGTGGTGGGGGTGGCGAGCGTCCTCGCGTTCGGCTTCGGCCCGTCGAGGGCGGCCTATCATGCGGCCGGGCTGATCGGCGGCTTCGGCCCGGTCGGCAACGTGCTGGCGGCGCCCGCGGCGCGGTGGGACGCGGAGTGGTATCTGACGATCGCGCGGCTCGGCTACATGCCGCAGCTCGGCCCGTTCACCCTGGCTCGCGCCGCCTTCTTCCCGCTCTATCCGCTGCTGATCTCGATCGTCTCGAGCGTCGGGATCGCCGGCGCGCTGGCGGGCGTGATCGTCTCGATGGTGGCCCTGCTGGCGTCGCTCTACGGCCTGCATCGTCTGATGACCCTGGAGCTGTCGAGCTGGGGTCGGTTGAGAGATTTGGCCGGCCCTGCAGGGGCCGGCTCGAGGGGTCGCGAGGTGGCGCGCCTGGCGGTCGTGTCGTGTGCGTTCGGGCCGATGGCGTTCTTTCTGTCGGCCGACTACTCGGAGGCGCT
>DAHVAB010000212.1 GCA_027314825.1 Solirubrobacterales bacterium | reverse complement strand
TGTGAGGATCCTCGTCGCGGGCGCCGGCGGGATGCTCGGCCGGGACGTCGTCGAGCCCGAAGATCTCCCTGACGATCTGCAGGCTGGCATGGCTGCGCCGCTCGGAGAGGCTGCGCATCCGGATCGTCGGCTCGTGCAGCAGGCGGCTGGCTACCGCTCTGGCGAGAGCCTCGATCCGCGCCAGGTCGCGCTGAGAGGCCGACTCCCACCGGCCGACGTTCTCCGAGAGCACCTGCTCGGCCAGCCGGTCGGCATGCTCGCGCAGCGCGCTCACGGTCGGCAGCGCCTCCCGCTGGCCCAACCACCGTGCGAAGCGGCGAATCTCCTCCTCGACGATCTCCTCGGCCTCCGGAAGCGTCTCGGCGCGGGCGCCGAGGTTGCGTGCCACGACCGCCTGCAGATCGTCGATGTCATACAGCGTCACCCCGTCGAGCTCTCCACAGCGCGGGTCGATGTCCCGTGGTACAGCGATGTCTATGAGCAACAATGGCCTGCCCTCGCGAACGGGCAGCACCGTCCGCAGCTCCTCGTGGCCGACGATCGGGTGCGGCGAGGATGTGGAGGAGACGACGATGTCGGCCCTGCCCATCTCCTCCGGCAGCCCGTCCAACCCGGAGACGGTGCCGCCGAAGCGCTCGGCGAGGCTGCGGGCTCGGGCCGCATGGCGATTGGCCACGAGCACCGTCCCGGCGCCCTGGGCGGACAGCGCCTTCGCGGTCAGCTCAGCCGTCTCGCCGGCCCCGATGATCACCACCCTGCGATGGCGCAGATCGCCGAGCACGCCCCTGGCCAGGTCGACCGCGACGGAGGGCACGCTCACCCGGCTGCTTCCGATCCCGGTTTCCGAGCGCACCCGCTTGCCGGTGGTCAGCGCCGCCGAGAAGAGCCTGTTGGTCATCGGTCCGGTACACCCCGCCGCCATCGCCGCCTCGTGCGCCCGGCGGATCTGGCCCTGGATCTCCGCCTCGCCGATCACCATCGACTCCAGGCCGGCGGTCACCCTGTAGAGGTGCCGGGCCGCGTCGCAGTTGCGTGGGGAGTAGATCGCCTCCGCCAGCTCGGTCGGCCTGATCCCGGCCCGGGCGCAGAGCTCTCTGAGCACCTCCGCCTCCGCGTTGACCGGATCGCTCACCACCAGGTACACCTCGGTGCGGTTGCACGTGCAGAGCACGACCGCCTCCTCGACATGCTCGCCGGCGAGCGCTCGCTGCGCGAGCTCGGTGGCCTGCGCGGCCGTGAACGCGAGGCGCTCGCGCAGCGCGACCGGCGCGGTCTTGTGGGATATCCCGAGGGCGAGGAGCTCACTCATACCGGACGCCCCCCGCTGGCGCGCCGCTGGCCTCCGTGCATCGGCTCACTCATGCCGGACGCCCCCGCTGGCGCGCTGCTGGCCTCCGCGCATCGGCTCACTCATGCCGGACGCCCCCCGCCGGCGCGCTGTTGGCCTCCGCGCATCGGCTCACTCACGATGCTCACCGCCCCCCTCCGCGCCGCTGCGCACCAGCTCGCCCAGCTCGCCAAGGTCACGTTCGGTCCGCTTCACCCTCCTGCCGATGATCAGCAGGTAGACGAGCAGCAGCGTGAACACGACGATGTAGGCGGCCGCCACGTAGCCGATGGTGTCGTGCAGCGGGATCGAGGCGAGGATGCTCGCGCCGGCGCCGCTCATGCGATCTGCCTCTGTGCCGTCGCGCCCGCGCCCGCTCCCGCGCCCGCACCCGCGCCGATCGCCCGCTCGCCTCCCGCGGCCAGCGCGGCCGTGCTCGTCGCCGGCTGCGGCAGCGCCGGGCCGGACCGGGGCATCGGTGCCTCCAGCGAGGGGGCCGCGCTGCGGCGGCGGGGCCGCTCCGGCTCGTCCGTGAGCCTGCGCCTCAGCGAACGCAGCTGCCAGCGCGCCTGCTTCGCCGCGATCTCAAGCTTCCACAGCGAGACGAACAGCAGCGAGAAGCCGACCAGCATCACCAGGAACGTCAGCATCATCGAGCCGGGAAGGTTGTCGTATGTCGGCCCCAGGACGCGCGGATGGACATAGGAGCTCGACATCTGCACGGCGGTGTAGCTCAGCGGCACGAACGCGCCGGCCGCGATCGCGAAGACGGAGGCGTAGCGCGCCTGGCGCTCCGGATCCTCGATCGAGAACCGCAACGGCTGGTAGGTCGCATACAGCAGGAAGATGATGAGGAACGAGACGAGCGTCGGCGAGCTCCACACCCACCAGTGCCCCCACGAGCCCTCGGCCCAGATCGACCCGCTGATCAGCACTCCGACGCCGAAGATCAGGCTCATGTGGATCGCCACATAGGAGCGCAGATCCCACCGCGACTCGCCGCTGCGCAGGTGCTGGATCGCCATCAGGCCGCCCGCCATGAATCCGCACAGGCAGACGATCGCCAGCGGCACGTGAACGTAGAAGATCTTCTGCAGGAATCCCTGGCTTGCTTCTTCCGGCGCATAGAAGAACACCATCGCCAGCCCTGCGGCGATGCTCGCCACGGTCGCGATGGACAGGGCGCGGAGCCCTCGGGCGTTCATGGGTCTAGTCCTCCAGGAGGAAATCGAACACTGCGTAGGCGATCAGCCCGAACACGAGATCATAGAGCCCCAGTAGCAACAGCCACCGCACCTGCACCGTCCCGGCGTGGGCCGCGAGCAACGGCGCGGTGCCCCGCGAGGCGCCGATCGCGATCGGCACCAGCAGCGGCAGCGCGATCAGGGGGCCGATCAGATCGCGCGCGCGGGTTCTGACCGCGAGCGCCGCCACGAACGTGCCGATCACCGCCAGCCCGACGTCGGCGAGCGCCACCACCCCGATCAGCTCCCCGAGACCCGGGCCGAGCGAGGTGCCCAGCAGCAGCAGCGCGAAGGCGGGAAGCGCCACCACCTCCAGGGCCACCAGGTAGACCAGCAGCGAGCCGGCCTTCGCCAGCAGAAGCGCGGAGCGGTCGACGGGCGCCAGCAGCAGCGCGTCGAACCCGCCCTGCTCCGCGTCGGCCACGAAGAGGCGGTTGACTGCGAGCATCGCCGCGAACAGGAGCGTCACCCACAGGATCCCGGCGGCCAGGCTGCCCGACACCGATGTCCTGTTCAGCGCGAAGTGAAACACCACGAACGTCGAGACCGCGAACAGCGCCATCCCCGGCACCGACTCCAGGGTGCGCAGCTCCACGCGCATCTCCTTGCGCATGATCGCCGCGGTGGCCGCCAGCAGGCCGACCCGGCGCGCCGGGGGCGCGAGGGCGGGCGCGACGGCGGGCGCGCTCACGAGGGCGGGCTCGGACGCGCTCACCTGTACAGCTCCATGACCTGCTCGGCGTCCACGGCGGCGGCCGGGGCGAGCAGCACCGGCACCCCGGCCCGCAGCCCCAGCACGAGATCGGCCTCCGCGATCCCGGCCCGCGGATCGTGGCTGACCAGCACGCGGGTGCGGGGGCGGGCGGGATCGCTGCCCGGCCCGATCAGCTCCTCCACCAGCTCGCCCGCGGCCGGATCGAGGTTCGCCCGCGGCTCGTCGAGCAGCAGCAGCTCCGGCTCGTGCAGGAGCGTTCGCGCGATCGCGACCCTCTGCACCATCCCCCGCGAGAGCGTCTTCACCGGTTCCTGCGCGCGCCTGGCCATCCCCACGGCGGCCAGCATCTCATCGACCCGTGGCTCCCGCACCCCGTGCAGGCGGGCATGAAAGAGGAGGTTCTCCCTCGAAGTCAGCTCCCGGTAGAGCAGCGGCTCGTGGGAGAGCATCCCGATCCGGCCGCGCACCGCCCAGGACTCGGCCGGCAGCCGGCTTCCCAGCACGGTGAGCCGGCCGGCGTGCGGGCGCAGCAGCGTGCCCAGCAGCCGCAGCAGCGTCGTCTTGCCGGCGCCATTGCCACCCAGCACCGCGAGCGTCTGCCCGGCGCGAAGGGTGAGCGAGACGCCGGCGAGCGCCTCCCGTTCCCCGTAGCGTCTCACCACGCCCTCCAGCACCAGCGCGGGCGGGGCCTGCTCCTGCACGGCCACGCGCCGCTACGCGCGCCCCATCGCCGGCTCGTGGGCGCGCTTGGCCTGCTCGATCAGCTCCCTGACCGCCTCCGCCTCGCCGGCCCTGAGCATCCCCACCGGGTCGGGCTGCCCGTTGACGATCGACTCGAAGAAGTCCCGGCGCTCCGCATAAGTCGGCAGCGTCGCCTTCGCCCACCCGCGCACCTCGTTGAGCAGCACCGCAAGCTCCGCGTAGGCCTCCCCGAAGGAGGCCGCGATCTCGCGCTTCATCCGCTTGGCCAGCGCCGGCGAGGCGCCCGCCGTAGAGATCGCGATCGCCAGCGGGCCGCTGCGCACGATCGCCGGCAGGATGAAGTTGCACAGCGGCGGCACATCCACCACGTTGACGAGCATCGCCCGCCGCTCGGCATCCTCGTAGACGGCGATGTTCACATCCGTGTCGCTCGTCGCAGCCACCGCCAGGAAGGCGCCCTCCAGGTCGGATGGCCCTCCATACGCCCGCCGCTCCCAGACGATCGACCCCTCCGCCGCCAGCTCGCGCAGCCCGTCGATCGCCTCCGGAGCGATCACCGTCACCTCGCCCCCGCACGCCAGCAGGCCCTCGACCTTCTCCAGGCCCACCTCGCCCGCCCCCACCACGACACAGCAGCGGCCCTTCAGCTTCAAGCACGCCACATAGAACGGCGTATCCAGCATCCCCCGCACGCAGCTCTGATCGCAGACTCCCAGACGGAGCTGGCAGACGCACTCCTTGCCTTCATACGCTTGGGCGGGCATAGCTCACCCACAGGGTAGGGCCTAGCGACGCATGAGCGCGCGGGCCCCGATCCGGGCCAGCGCCACC
>DAHVAB010000211.1 GCA_027314825.1 Solirubrobacterales bacterium | reverse complement strand
GGGGAGGGCGGCGGTCACGGCATCTTCACGAGAGCGGGCCGCCGTGCGAGTAGCTTCAGCCGGCAGGCGTCCCCGTTCGAACGCGCCGGCTGACTGCGATGGTCCATTCGCGAACCTCACCCACGATGAGCTCACGGCCCACGCTCAGTGGCTGAGGCGTGGCCGTCGGCTGGTGCGCAGCACGGATCGCGCTCGCCCGCCGGATCGCGCTTCCGCGTGATCGTCGCCGACGACCATCCGCTGTTCCGCGACGGGGTGATCCGCCGAATCAGGGAGCGGCCAGAGCTGGAGGTACTCGCCGAGGCGGCCGACGGGCCGGCGGCACTCGATCTGATTCGCGGTCTGCGGCCGAACGTCGCGGTGCTCGACCTGAAGATGCCGGGGATGGACGGGCTGAAGCTCGCCCGTACGCTCGCCGCCGACCGGCTGCCGACGCGGCTGGTGATCCTCAGCGCATATGTGGAGAGCTCGCTCGTCTTCGAGGCGCTGGCGGCCGGAGTGCGCGGGTTCGTCTCCAAGGACGCCGACCGCCACGACGTCTGCGAGGCGATCCTCGCCGTCGCGGCCGGCGAGGTGGTGCTGCCGCCGGCGCTGCACTCCGGGCTGGCGGCCGAGATCCAGTCGCGCACGCGCGAGTCCCAGCCGGCGCTCAGCGCGCGAGAGGGTGAGGTGCTGGCGCTGATCGCGGGAGGCGCCTCCGCCCCGCAGGTGGCGCGTGAGCTCCACCTCAGCACGGGGACGGTCAAGACGCATCTCGCCAGCCTTTACGAGAAGCTCGGCGTCAACGATCGCGCCGCCGCGGTGGCGGAGGCGATGCGGCGCGGGATGCTCCAATGAGCGCTGGTGCGGCTGCGTCCTTCCCGGCGGCCGGCGGCTGCGGACGGTGGGGGTGAGTCCTCCGTGACGGCCACAGACGGTACGCCTGCGTCCTTCGCGGCGGCCACGGACAACGCGGCTGCGTCCGCTGCGGGCGGCCCCCGGGAGGCCGCGACGATCGACCCCGACGGAGCGCCCCTGCCGGTGGCGGTCAGCGGGCTGCCCTCGCCAGCGGAGGACGCGGACCTGGAGACCCATCGGCGTGCCGCGCGCGCGCTCGCGATCCTGCGCCCGCTGCTGCTGCCGATCGTGTTCGCCGGCGATCGCCTGCTCGTCGATCACGACCTGGTCGGAACGGGCCCCTTCGACGCGGTGCTCGCCGCCGCCGCGGTGTACAGCGTGATCGTGCTGATCGAGAGCTGGCGCCCGCGCGGCCCTGCGCTGCCGCTCGCCTGGGTGGTCGTCTGCGACGTGCTGTTCGTGGCGGCGCTCACATATGAGTCCGGCGGCGCGTTCTCGCGGCTGCGGGCGGCTTTCCTCGCGCTGCCGCTGGGCGCGGCCCTGCTCGGCGCGCCGCGGCGCACGGCCGCCGTCGCCCTCGCGACGGGCATCCTCTACATGATCGTCGCCGTCGTGCACCCGGTCTCACCGGGAACGCGTCGGTTGTCGGTCGCCCTGGCGGAGGGCCTGTACCTGGTCTGGTTCGGGCTGGCGGCCATCGTGCTCGCCGCGCTGATGAACGCGCGCCGCAACCGGATCCTCGATCTCGCCGAGGCCCGAGGACGCCTGGTCGCCCAGGCGGTCACCGCGGAGGAGCGCGCACGTCGCGGCCTCTCCGCCTACCTGCACGACGAGGTCATCCAGACGGTGCTCGTCGCGCGTCAGGATCTGGCCGAAGCGCGGGCTGGGCGCGCCGAGATGCTCGAGTCGGCCGAACGCGCGTTGCGGCAGACCGTCGAGCAGCTTCGCGCGATCGTGGTGGAGGTCCACCCCAACTATCTGCTCGACCATCTCGACCTGGGCAGCGCTCTGGAGGTGATCGCCGCGCAGCAGGCCGGCCGGGGTGGATTCGCGGCCCATCTGCACGTCGATCCCGCCCTCTGCGCGACCCATGAACAGCTTCTCCTATCACTCGCTCGCGAGCTGCTCGTCAACGTCGCACGCCACGCAGCGGCGAAGAACGCGGTGATCACGGTTGCACGCGAGGGCGATCAGCTCGTGCTGGAGGTCTCAGACGACGGTTGCGGCTTCACCGAGCAAGACCGGCGCGCCGCCCTGCAGGCCGGTCACATCGGCCTCGCCTCCGCCCGCGAGCGGGTGGAGGTGGCGGGCGGCGCGGTGGAGATCTCCAGCAGGCCGGGGGCGGGAACCTCGGTGCGCTGCCGGATCCCGGCCTGACCGCGACGTCGACCGGCCGGCTCACCGTCAGCCGATCGACGGTCGGCCGATCGACCAGATCTGCGCCGGGTCTCAATTGGGCAACAAGTGCGGCGAACGGCGCCGCTTACGGTGCGCTCGTGTGAAAGGCGGGCGGCGTCGAGCAGCGAGCGGCGCGCAGCACGCGTAGACCGGCAATGCGGACAGGTGAAGAGGCACGACGATCACGATGGCGGTTGAGCTGTATGCGATCCAGAAGCGCTTCGGGCGCACCCAGGCGCTGCAAGAGGTGAATCTCCAAGTGGGCGAGCGCGAGTTCTTCTCGATCCTCGGCCCGTCAGGCTGCGGCAAGTCGACGCTGCTGCGGATCATCGCCGGCCTGGAGCGGCCCGATGCCGGCGTGGTGAAGATCGGCGGCGTCGATGTCAGCCGCCGCGAGCCCAACGAGCGCGGAGTCGGGATGGTCTTCCAGAACTACGCGCTGTTCCCGCATCTCACGGCAGCCCAGAACATCGGCTTCGGTCTGAAGTCAAGAGTGTCGAAGCGCGAGCTCGCCGAGCGCGTCGCGGAGATGGCGCAGCTGCTGGAGCTCGAGGATTCCATGCTCGCGCGGCGCCCGCGGCAGCTGAGCGGCGGGCAACGCCAGCGAGTCGCGCTCGGCCGCGCGCTGATCCGCAAGCCGCGAGTGCTGCTGATGGATGAGCCGCTCTCCGGCGCCGACGCGCTGCTGCGCGAGCGGATGCGCGGGGAGCTGAGACGCTTCCACGAGCGGGCCGGCACGACCACGATCTATGTGACCCACGATCAGCGCGAGGCGCTGAGCATGTCGGATCGACTGGTGGTGATCCAGGAGGGGCGCGTCCAGCAGGCGGGCCGGCCGATCGACGTCTACCGGAATCCGAGCACGCCGTTCGCGGCCCGCTTCCTCGGCAGCCCGGGCATGAGCCTGTGGGCGATGCGGCTCAGCTGCGAGGACGGCGTCCCGCGGCTGCACGGCTGTGACGGCAGCGAGTGGACGGTGGCGCATCTGGCCGGCGCTGAGCCTTGCGAGGTACTGGTCGGCGCACGTCCGCAACGCATGTGCCTGCTCCCGGCGAAGCCGGCGAGCTGCCTGCTGCGCTGTCACTCGGCGACGATCGAGCCGCAGGGTGAGACCGCGATCGTCCGTGCCCGCTACGGAGAGGACGAAGTGGTGGCGATGGCCGGCGTGGAGGAGGCGGAGCGCCTGGGCGGCGATGTCGAGCTCTGGATCTCCCCGGAGGACCTGCACGTCTTCGAGCGAGCCAGCGGGCGTCGCCTGGCCGCCGCCGGCGAAACGGAGGCACTCGATCTCGTTGCAGCTTCGGACGGTGCCGGAGCCGTGACGGGTGCTCGGGCCGTGGCGGGTGCTGGAGCCGTGGCGGGTGCCGGAGCCGTGGCGGGTGCTGGAGCCGTGACGGGTGCCGGAGCCGTGGCGGCCGCCGAAGCCGATACGGCTGGGGGCGGAGCCGACGCGCCGGCAGCACCATCCGAGGTGGCGGCAGCCGCGGAGGCGCTGCGGTGAGCGCACCGTCCACCGCGCCGCCGCCGGGCGCGATCCCCGCTCCCCGCCGGTCCTGGCCCCGGCCGCCGGCCCTGCGCCGCCTGCCGAGCCGCGTCTCGCTGCGCCCACTCGTCGGCTACGCGTTCATTCTGCCGGCGGTGGCGATCCTCGTCCTCTTCTTCTACGTACCGGCGGTGCTGCTGTTCATCATCTCGTTCTTGCACTTCAAGCTCGCGGGTCCGGGGACCGGCTTCGCCGGCCTCAGCAACTTCGAAGTGCTGTTCAACCAGCCACTGTTCATCAAGTCGCTTGAGGTGACGGGCTACTACGTGCTCGTGATGGTCCCGGCGACGATCGTGCTCGCGCTCGCGCTGGCGATGCTCGTGCGCGATGGGATACGGCGCAGTCGCAGGCGCCGTGGGGGCATCGCACAGGCGCTCATATTCCTGCCGCACGTCACGCCGCTCGTCGCCACCTCCCTGATCTGGGTCTACATTCTCAATCCGCAGTACGGGTTCCTCAACTTCATCGTCGGGCAGTTCACCGCCCATCCGCCGGGGTGGCTCTTCTCCAGCACGTGGGCGCTGCCGGCGGTCATGATCTACAGCCTCTGGCACAGCGTCGGCCTGTACATGGTGCTGTTGCTCGCCGGCCTCGCGATCATTCCCGACCGCCTGATCGAGGCCGCCCAGGTCGACGGAGTGACGGGGTTTGCGTGCTTTCGGCGCGTGATCTGGCCGCAGCTGCGCCCGACCGTCTACCTGGTGACGCTGCTTGCGACCGTCGCGACCATGCAGGCGTTCTCACAGATCTACACGCTCTCCGGCGGCGCCCATGGTCACGGCGGCGGCCCCGCATACGCCACGACGACCGACTCGCTGCTGATCTACCAGACAGCGTTCCAGTACTTCCACTTCTCCCTCGCCGCGGCGATGAGCCTGATGCTGTTCGTGATTCTGCTGATCATCACGATCGTCCAGCGCTGGGGCTTCTCCAGCAGGCAGGAGAGCTGATGGGCGCCGTGCGCCTCCCGTCGCCGCGTCCGCGCCTCCCGTCGCCGCGTCCGCGCCTCCCGTTGCCGCGTCCGCGCCTCCCGTCGCCGCGTCCGCGCGTCCCGTCGC
>DAHVAB010000210.1 GCA_027314825.1 Solirubrobacterales bacterium | reverse complement strand
GCGGGGCGCGAGTGTGCGCTTGACCTCCACCGCCCAGGTCGGCCCTCCCGGCCACATCAGCAGCAGATCCACCTCGGCGCCGTGGCTGGTTCGGTAGAAGCTAGCTTGCGCATCGGGCCCGGCGGCGAGGATCAGGCTCTCGATTACGGCTCCCTCCCAGCTGGCGCCCGCGACCGGGTGGCCGAGCACGGCCTCCCTGTCGCGCAGTCCGAGCAGCGCGTGCACCAGGCCGCTGTCGCGCAGGTAGACCTTCGGCGATCGCGTGAGCCGCTTGCCGGCGTTCGCCACGTGCGGGGGCAGCCGCCGGACCAGGAGAAGGTCGACGAGCAGGTCTATGTAATGGGCGATCGTCGCGCCGCTGAGCCCGAGCGAGCGCGCCAGCTGCGCGGCGCGAGGTCGAGGTACACCGAGGATGGTCGCCGCCGCGCGACCTCCAGCGCCAGCGTCGTCTTGCCGGCCTGACGCGGCCCGACGATCGCGACTGCCGGCATCGCGTCCAGCAGCTCGGAGACCTGCGAGGCGAGGCGGCGCTGGATCATGCGTGCAATCTTATAGCCTCACTGAAGATTTGCACGTCTCAGCCGCGTCGGCCTCATGGCGCGATGCCCATGAGATCCCGTCCCCGTAACCTACCGGCGTGTCGCTGTCGGCCTGCTTCATCACCGCCGATCCGCCGGCGCGGCTGGCCGCCGCGCTCGATCCGATCCGCGAGCACGTCGATCAGGTGGTGATCGCCGCCGACTCGCGGGCCTCCGAGGAGATGATCGCAGGCTACAACGCGCTCGCCGACAGGCTGCTGAGAATCGATTACCGGCTCGCTGATCGGCATCTCGCCTGGCTGCAGGCTCAATGCAGCGGCGATTGGATCCTCGCGCTGGACGGAGACGAGGTGCCGAGCGCCGCGCTCGCCCGGAGGCTGCCGGCGATGCTGGAATCGCGCAAGGTGCAGCAGTATCGGATCGCCCGCGCGTGGTGCTACCCGGACGGCGCGCACGCGCTGGACGAGCTGCCGTGGTCGGTCGACTTCGTCAACCGGCTGGTGCGCAACGACGGCACGCTGCGCTCGAAAGGCCAGATGCACGACCACATCGCGCCCACTACTCCCTGCGAGTACGTCGACGCGCCCCTGTATCACCTCGCTCTGCTGATCGACGATGAGCGTAGCCGGCGCGAGAAGGCGGCCCGGTATGACGCGGAGCGCCCCGGCCTGAGAGCCGTCGGCGGCCGCCCGATGAATCGGAGCTTCTACGTTCCCGAGGAGCGCGCCACGCTCGCGCGACGGCCGATTGCCGAGGAGGATTGCGCATCGGTGGCCGCCGCGCTGACCGGCTCGATACCGCTGGCGCCGAAACCTCCTGCTCGGCCGGTGCCCGTCGTGAGCATCGAGGAGATGGACCGCATGTGGGAGGGGCGCGCCGTGGGCGATGGCGCATACAAGGCCCGTCTGGAGCCCTATGAGCCCGCGCTGTCGTTTGCGCCCTCCGAAGCGCGACCGGTCTTCTTCCATGTCTCAAACGAGGGCGATGAGCGCTGGCCGGCGAGCTTGGAGCACCGCCCGGAGATCCGGCTGGGCGGCCGCTGGCTGGATGCCGATGGTCGCGTTCATATCCCCGATGCCGGCCGCTGGCCGTTCCTGCGTCTCATCGACCCGGGCGAGCGCGTGCTGGTGGCGGTGACGGTGCGGGCGCCCGCGAGTCCGGGGAGCTACCTGCTCGAGGTCGACGTCGTGCACGAGCACGTCCGCTGGTTCGGGTGCGCCTGCCGCATCCGGGCGAGCGTCGGCTGAGAGATCCCGCGTGATGCGCCTCGGGCGCCCGGCCGCGGGGGACGGGAGCCGAATGGGGATGGGATGGGGAGGGGATGGGAGCGGCGTGGATGTGGCCTGCGCGCTACCGTGTGGCATCGTGCGCCTGCGCGCGGGCGCGACCCTGATCTTGCCCTCACGCAGCTGGCAGCACCGGCCCGGTCCCATGAGTCGCCATCTCGCCATCGTCCCTGCCCACAACGAGGCCGACGCGATAGCCGCGACCGTCTCGGCGATCCGCGCCAGCGCCCCCGGCTTCGACGTGCTCGTCGTCGACGACGGCTCCACCGATGCGACCGCTCGCCGTGCGGCCGGCGCCGGTGCGGTCGTCGTGAGGCTGCCGTTCAATCTCGGGATCGGCGGCGCGATGCAGACCGGCTACCTGTACGCGTGCGAGCACGGCTATGAGGTCGCGGTCCAGGTCGACGGTGACGGTCAGCACGATCCGAGCCACGTCGCCGACCTGCTCGGAGTGCTCGAAGCCGACCCGGAGCTGCACATGGTGACCGGCTCGCGGTTCCTGGAGGACGACGGGGACGGCCATCGCTCTTCGGCCACGCGCCGGGTCGGGATCAGGCTCTTCTCGCTCGTGGTCTCGCTGATCACCCGCCAGCGCGTCACCGATCCGACCTCCGGCTTTCGGATGACCAACCGGCGCGGCATCGAGCTGTTCGCCCGCGACTATCCGCACGACTACCCGGAGGTCGAGGCGATCCTGATGATGCACGCGCACCGCCTGCGCAGCTGTGAGGTGCCGGTGCTGATGCGCCCGCGGATCACAGGCGAGTCGGCGATCTCCTCGACCCAGTCGGTGTATTACATGGTGAAGGTGCTGCTCGCCGTCTTCGTCGGGCTCTTTCGAAGGCGTCCCACGTTGGCGGAGCAGCGGCCGGAGAGCCTTGGAGAGCCGGAGGACTCCGCCGGACGCGAGATGGCTCTCGCCGAGCAGGTCGCCTCCGGGGCCGCGGAGCGGGTGCTGTGAGCGGTCTTCCGCTCGCCTCCGCCAAGCTGACCCTCCAGCGCGGGATCGCGGTGGCGGTGACGCTCGCGCTGCTCGTGGTCATCTTCGAGCTGGTGCGGCGCAAGTGCCTCTCCGAGCGCTACGCGATCCTGTGGCTCGTGGCGGCCGTCACGCTGCTGGTGCTGGCAGCGTGGAAGGGGCTGCTCACCTCGCTGTCGCACGACGTGGGGATCTCCTACCCGCCGTCGGCCCTGTTTGCAGTCGCGATCGGGCTGATCGTCGTGATCCTGCTGCACTTCTCGCTCGCCGTCTCAAGGCTCTCGGATCAGAACAAGATGCTCGCACAGCGTCTCGGCCTGCTCCAGCAGCGCCTCGACCGCGTGGAGGGGCAACCGGGCGCCGCTGAGGGCGGGCGGTCGTTGGAGGGGAATCGCTCGCAGCTCTCACGCCCCCCGACCTCTGCTGAGGGCACCTGCGACGTGGAGCCCGGGCCCGCGCTTCGCGAGGGCTCGCCGTCGCAGAGCGAGTCGCACCGCACCATCGCCCTCGAGCAGTCGCGCAGCCGCTGAGAAGCTTGTCCGCTCCAGGCTCCGATGCGATCGCGGTCGTGGTCGTCACCCACGAATCGGCGGCGGACCTCGGCGCTCTGATCGATGCCCTGCGCCAGCAGGCGCGCCACGACGACGAGATCGCGATCGTCGACAATGCCTCCGAGGACGGGACGGCCGAGCTGGCCCGCGCCGAGCTGGCCCGCGCCGAGCTGGCCTGCGCCGAGCTTGCGCGTTCGGGCACCGTGGTCGAGACGGGCGCCAACCTCGGCTTCGCCGCCGCCTGTCACATTGGGGTCGACGCGACGAAGGCACCGCTGCTGCTCTTCTTGAACCCCGACGCCGTCCCCGAGCCGGACTGTCTTGCGCAGCTGCGAGCGGCGGCCGAGCGCCATCCGGAGTGGGGGGCATGGCAGGCCGCGGTGCTGCTCGACTCAGAGCAGGTCAACTCGAGCGGAGGAGTCGTCCACTTCCTGGGGATCGGCTGGGCCGGCGACTGCGGGCGGCCGGTGGCGCTGCTGCCGTCGGCCGACCGGGAGGTGGCGTTCCCGTCCGGCGCGGCGATGGTGGTGCGGCGCAGCGAGTGGGAGCGGCTCGGCGGGCTGGACGCGGAGTACTTCATGTACTGCGAGGATCTTGACCTCGGCCTGCGCATGTGGCTCTCCGGGGTCGGCGTCGGGATCGTCCCGGCGGCTCGCGTCCGCCATGGCTACGAGTTCGATAAGGGCCAGATGAAGTGGTTCTGGCTGGAGCGCAACCGCTGGCGCACCGTGCTCTCCGTCTATCCCGCTCCGCTTCTGGCGCTGCTCGCGCCGGCTCTGCTGCTCGCGGAGCTGGCGCTGCTGGCGGTCGCGGCACGCCAGGGTTGGCTGGCACCCAAGCTCCGCGCTCAGCGCGCGGTGCTCGCCGGGCTGCCCCGCACCCTGGCCAGGCGGCGCGCCGTTCAGGCGACCCGCCGGGTGGGTGCGGCACGCTTCGCCGAGCGGCTGACCGCGGTGCCCGACAGCGAGTATCTGGCCGCGGCGGGGCGACCGGCGCTCACCTGGCCCCTGATGCTCTATTGGAAGCTTGTCCGCAGGGTCCTCTCGGTCTTGGCGGGCTGATGCGGATCGGCCTCGACCTGTTGTACCTGTTGCCGGGCGAGACCGGCGGGCGTGAGACCTATGCGCGTGAGCTGCTGTCTGAGATGCTGCGGCTGCGCGGCGATGTGGAGTTCGTCGCCTTCGTCAACCGGGAGGCTGGAAGCGCATTCGGCGAGGACTTCGGCGACCGCGTGAGGACCGTGGTCCTGCCGATCTCCGGTCGCTCACATGGCCAGTGGGCGCTGGGCGAGCTCGCGGCGGTGGCGCTCGCCGCATGGCGCCAGCGGGTGCGGTTGGTGCATTCGATGGCCAACTTCGCGCCGGTGTGGGGTCCGTTCAAGCGGGTGGTGACGATCCACGACCTCCAGTTCCAGGCGCTCCCCGAGCTGCTCTCGCCGGTGATCCGTATGGGCACTGCGGCGCTGGTGTCGGCTGCCGCCCGCCGCGCCGACCGGATCATCACCGGGT